>CAZFJD010000396.1:0-2595 GCA_964518775.1 uncultured Syntrophaceae bacterium | reverse complement strand
ACGAAGCAATCCCATGAAAGATGAGATTGCCACGCCCTTCGGGCTCGCAATGACAAGTCAAAGGACTTATTGGGTCTGTGTTCATTACTCCGAACTCTCTATTTTGCAAGGTGGCAGGCTACCCATCGGCCATCTTCTATCTGATGGAAGAGAGGTTCCTCTTCATAACATTTCGGAAGGGCATACCGGCATCGGGTATGAAAGCGGCATCCCGACGGAGGACTGATTGGGCTGGGAACATCTCCCTCAAGGATGATCTCCTCTCTCTTTCGCTTTGGATCCAGTGACGGAACTGCAGCTAAAAGAGCACGCGTGTACGAATGAATCGGGGATTTAAAGAGGGCCCTTTTTTCTGCTATCTCCACCACTTTTCCTAAGTACATCACAGCCACGCGGTCACTGATATGACGGATGACCCCGATATTGTGTGAGATGAAGAGATAGGTCAATCCGAATTCTTTCTGTAACTGTCTCATAAGATTTAGAATCTGAGCTTGAACCGATACATCGAGGGCGGAGGTGGGTTCATCGGCGACAATGAGTCTGGGCTGAGTAGCCAATGCCCTCGCGATCCCGATTCGTTGACGCTGGCCACCGGAAAATTCGTGAGGATATCGATGGAGATGTTCCCTTTGAAGGCCAACAGACTCAAGCAATTGGGCTACCCTTTCGTCCCTTTGGGATGGGTCTGCTAAACCATGGATTGCCATCGGTCGTCCCACAATCTCGCTCACGGTCATCCTGGGATTGAGAGAAGCAAAGGGATCCTGAAAGATGATCTGAAAGGTTCGCCTCATGGGATGAATTTCTTTCTTATCCAAATGGGCAAGGTTCTTACCTTCAAAGAGGATTTCTCCCTCGGTGGGTTCAATCAGTTTGAGGATGAGCCTGCCAACCGTTGTCTTCCCACATCCCGATTCTCCAACTAAGCCCAAGGTCTTTCCACGATCGATCGAAAAATCGACTCCATCTACAGCCCGGACAAAAGTCTTCTCCTTCCCCCATCCCTTCGAGACGGGAAAATATTTTTTGAGGGCCTTCACTTCCACTAAATGCTCACTCACTGGTCTTTTCCTCCCCATAAAGAAAGCAGGCAACAAAGTGTCCAGGAGAAGTTTGAAAGAGAGGAGGAACGATTTGATCGCAGGGAGCAAATCGGAAGGAGCATCGGGGATGAAATTTACATGCCTCTGGAGGCTGACTCAGGTCTGGGACAATGCCAGGGATGACGGCCAAGTTATCTTTTTCCTCATCAATTCGAGGGATCGCTCCCCACAGCCCCTTCGTATAAGGATGTTTGGGGTCGTCAAAGATTTCTTCTACACAGGCCTGTTCGACGATGGAGCCTGCGTACATCACAGCCACCCGGTCACACATCTCAGCGATCACTCCCAAATCGTGAGTGATGAGGAGAATGGAGGTATGAAACTCTTCCTTCATCTCCTTGATGAGTTTGAGGATCTGTGCTTGAATCGTGACGTCCAATGCAGTGGTGGGTTCGTCTGCGATCAATAGGAAAGGACGGCAGGAAAGTTCCATGGCGATCATTGCCCTCTGTCTCATCCCGCCGCTCAATTGGTGTGGAAACTGCTTCATCACTTTTTGGGCTTCGGGCATATGGACAAGCTCGAGCATTTCGACCGCTTTCTCGAAGGCCTGCGATTTCCCCAGGCCCTGGTGGAGCATGATGACTTCCATCATCTGATCTCCGATGCGAAAGACAGGATTTAAGGAGGTCATCGGTTCTTGAAAGATCATTGAGATTTCTTTCCCTCGTACGGAGCGCACCTCCTCATCCGAGAGGTCGAGAAGGCTCTTCCCCCTGAAATGGATCTCTCCTCCCACGATCTTTCCAGGAGGGTATGGGATGAGTCTCAGAATCGAGAGGGCTGTCACTGATTTTCCACATCCCGTCTCTCCCACAAGACCAAAGACCGTTCCTGCTTCGATGTCAAAACTCACTCCATCGAGGGCACGAATGGTCTTGCCTGACGAATAAAAATGGGTCTTTAAATTATTAACACTTAAGAGTGTACTCATCACATCAATCTCTCAGCCTTGGATCGAGTGAATCTCTCAGACCGTCACCAAAGAGATTAAAGCCCATCACCACCAGCATGATGGCTAACCCTGGCACTGTTGCGACATGAGGGGCGGTGATGAGGTAGGCCCTTGCATTGGAGAGCATCGCTCCCCATTCGGCAGTGGGAGGTTGCACACCCAGTCCTAAAAAACTGAGCCCCGAAGCAGTGAGAAGCACTGTTGCCATGCGAAGCGTTGTCTGGACGATGATAGGTGCCATAGAATTGGGCAACAGATAACGAAAGAGAATATTGAAATCGTTTTCCCCAACCGCTCGGGCTGCCTCGATGAACTCCTTCTCTTTCAAGGAGATCACAGAGCCTCGAACAATTCTTGCAAATTGAGGAATCGAATAGATTCCAGCGGCCAACATCAAATTCGTCAGCCCCGGACCCAGCACAGCGATGATGGATATGGCCAGAAAGATTCCTGGGAAAGCCAGGAGGATGTCCATAAGTCTCATAATCAGGTGATCAAATTTTCCACCATAATAACCACCGACCATTCCGAGGA
>CAZFJD010000395.1:0-2600 GCA_964518775.1 uncultured Syntrophaceae bacterium | reverse complement strand
TTAAGGCAACTTCCTGTGCACCCATAGTTTTTCTCCTAAAAAGCTGCTGAAAAAATGTTCTGGGCCCTGCCTACCGCAGGCAGGAGCAAAGAGCAACTTTTTCAGCTTTTCAACACCTCGCTAAATTTGAAAAACGATCTTTCCTGTTCTTGCCGATTCGGCCAGTTGAAAGGCCTTCTCATAATCGGCTAAGTTGAAATGATGAGTAACGACAGGATTCAAATCCATCTTTCCGGAAAGGATCATGCTCTGGGCTGCCCACCATGTATCCCACATGATCCTTCCAGTCACACCATAAACATTGGCTTCTTTATAGATGACGTTATTTACCAGATCAACCTCAACCGGGCCCGAGAATAATCCTACCAGAACCATATCGCCACCCCGTCTCAACGTCTTGGCGGCATCATTGACGACCGCCCTATTACCTGTCAACTCAACGACGATATCCATACCCAATCCTTTTGTAATCTTGTCCACCTCCGAAACAACATCTACTTCCTTTCCATTGAGAGCAATATCAGCACCCATTTTTCGAGCCAAATCGAGTCTCTCCTTGGTGATGTCCACTGCAATCACATATTCCGCTCCGCTCACTTTTGCCACCATCTGGGCAAAGATACCAATCGGTCCGCAACCGAACACAATCACCTTCTTCCCAGCAGGTTTTGTTTTGGACATGGCATGGACGCCGATTCCAAAAGGCTCCATCGCAGAACCGATCTCATAGGAGATGCCAGGGTCGAGCTTCCACGCACACACCGCTGGCAGGACGGAGTACTCAGCAAAAGCCCCATTCATATGAACCCCGAGAATCTTCATGTCTTTACAGATATGCTGAAGACCTGTGGTGCACTGAAAACAGTGGCCGCAAGGCACATGGGTTTCCGCCGCAACCCGATCCCCTTTTTTGAAATGGGCCACATTCTTCCCGACCTCCACGACTTCGGCGGCATACTCGTGACCGAAGAGGAGGGGAAGCTTGATCCTAGACGAGGCAAACTCACTCCACTGGTAGATATGGATATCGGTTCCACAAATGGCAGCGACATGAACCCTCACCAATAGATCATCATCCCCAAAGTGAGGAATGGAAAGATCGTTCAATGTTGCACCTCTGACAGGTCTATCCTTTACTAATGCCTTCATCTCTTGACTCCTTTCCACGATTTTTCATCGGCGGGGTAAATCTCCTGTTTCAAGGATCACCATGATCTTCTCCAATGCATCTTCTTTTCCAAAACCGCCCGCTTTAGTGACGATGGTGAGCCCATCCCAGGCACCTCCTATTAAACGCCCCCTCATCATCCCTTCCAAAAGTTCCCCTTCTATCTCCACCCCTTCTGGCCTGAACAGATCTAAAACACCCAATGCCGTATCTCCACCCGTCAGGATTAAAGCCAAATCACGAGCGCTAACGCTTGACTCGTTAAGTGCTGAAAGGGCAATGGAAGCTAAGGTCTTTGTAATCTTCAGGTGGATGGGGAGGCCTTTCGACCCTTCGGTCTGAATTCTTTCCGAACAGGTCTTAAGGATCACATGCCTTCTGTTCAATGATGTGGCAACCCTGGAGGAAAGCTCCTTCTCGATCGTCTGAGTTTTTGCGACGTCACTCGTGAACATGGATTTGTTGAGTTGAAACGTTGGAATCTTTCTTCTTTCCACTCGCTCCAGCTGTTGATGTGTCACCTCGGAGGCACTCCCGCTGACAAGCAAGATATGTTTGAATGTTTTTGTCGATTCCTTCTTGGAGGAAGCCCTTTCTTTTAGTTCAGGAGATAATTTCTTCGCCACCTCTTCAGCAAGTCCGGCAGAACCAACAAAAAGGGGGATTTTGTCCATACAGAAGGCGACATCAGCAATATGCGTCAGATCTTGACGGCTGAACGCATCGAGGATGATGATTTTCTCCCCCCTTCTTTGCTCTCCTTTCACAGCCTTCAGCAACCTCTCACGACCTGAAGCCACATAGGTCAGATCGATCCTCCCTATATTATGTCTCGATTGACTTCGTAGGAGTTTGCTGACATGCGATTCCCTGACAGGAGAGGTGGAATCGTGTGCAACCTCAGTTAACGACAAGGGTCTTTCCCCAACCATCATGATGTCGCCCACCAAGGCCCTTTTCTGTTCAGGATAGGAGGGAGCCATGAAACAGAACGGAATATTCGTCTCTTTCAAAATGGCATCGATTTCGTACCCGATGTTTCCCCTGAGCGTTGAATCGATCTTCTTATAAATGATGGGGAAATCTCTCTCCTCATATTTTTTCAAAGAACCGGATACCACGTCAAAGGCCTTATCAGGGCTCAATCCCCTGGAAATGGTATTAATTACTAAGACATCTCTCTTAAGATATTTCGTGAAGTCGATACGGCGTCTACCCGTGAGAGAGATCAGAAGGGTGCTCAGACCTCTCTTGGCGAATTGAGCACCTGTATCTGCTCCGCCTGTGAGGTCATCAGCTATGATCAGACATCTCTGCTTTGGCATGATTTTTACGAAAATTTGTAATGGTAAAGAGAAACAGGAATATTTTAACAGGCTGCTGAAAAACTGAAAAATGTCACTCTGAGCGCGAATTAAGATTTTTTCGGTAA
>CAZFJD010000394.1:0-2616 GCA_964518775.1 uncultured Syntrophaceae bacterium | reverse complement strand
CAAACCATCCTACACCATCCGGGTGTTGCAGCGCTTTCATATAGTCAATGACAATTTAAATAAGGCGTTTATATTAAATCTTTGATGAAGGAGGTATCGATGTTTACATTAATCAAAGGAGGAACCTTATATGCCCCTGAAAAAATGGGGACAAAGGATATCCTCATTGTCGGGAGGATCATCGCAAGGATATCAGACCGGATTGATCTGCCTGCGGCTTTGAGTGTTGAAGTGATTCCTGCGTCCGGGAAGATCGTCACGCCAGGTTTGATTGATCTCCACGTCCATCTCCTGGGCGGGGGAGGAGAAGGAGGTCCGAGGACAAGAACCCCAGAGATCAACCTATCAAAGATCACCCGTGCAGGGGTCACGGCAGTGGTGGGATGTCTTGGTACGGATGATGTTTCCCGGAGACCCGAGACCCTTCTGGCCAAAGCCATGCAGCTCGAAGAAGAAGGCATCTCGACCTATATGTACACTGGATCTTATCAATTCCCACTTTCAACCATAACAGGAAGTGTCCGAAAGGACATTGCCTTCATTCCCAAAGTCATTGGCGTGGGCGAGATTGCTGTTTCTGACCATCGATCCTCTCAGCCCAGCTTTGAGGAACTCTGCCGTGTGGCAGCAGAGGCACGAGTTGGAGGAATGATCGGAGGAAAAGCAGGATTGGTGCATCTTCATATGGGAAGTGGGAAGCGTATGCTCGATCCTATCATTCGAATTGTTAAAGAAACAGAGATCCCTATCGGTCAGTTTCTCCCTACCCATGTGACTCGAACACAATCCCTCCTGGAACAATCGATCCAGTTTATGAAGATGGGAGGAAATATTGATTTCACCGTGAGAGGCCAGGAGTTAAATTTCCCATTGACAACGGCCAAAGCCTTACAAATGGCCCTTGATGGTGGAGCCACCATAGAACAGATCACTTTGAGTTCCGACTCGAATGGGTCCATGCCAATATTCGATGATAAGGGGAATATGATCAAGTTGGCCGTTGGAGATATTCAAAATCTCTATTCCGAATGGAAAGGTTTAGTGAGGGAAGGTTTGCCATTGGAGGATATCCTAAAAATGGTAACATCCAATCCTGCAAAAAGGGTTGGGATTTATCACTGTAAAGGGAGCGTTGAAGAGGGAAAGGATGCTGACCTATTGATTTTAGATCAGAATCTGAATATCGAAACGGTCATAGCGAAAGGCCAGATAATGATTCATCAAAAAGAGATCCTTGTGAAAGGGGCTTTTGAGCCTTAAAGGGTGAAAACGATGAGGCCTTTAATCGGAATTACCTGCTCAAGGGTGATTGGTGGGGCTTGGGGACTTTACTCACCCGGGCACTTTATGGACTACACCTTTGCCGAGTACAGTCAGGCCATCCAATATTGCGGGGGAGCTCCCGTACTCATACCGATCGCTCAGAGCAGGAAAACCTTTCAGACAATCCTCGACCACCTGGATGGCCTACTGTTGAGTGGCGGCCCTGATATCAACCCCAAGTTTTATAGCGAGGAACCCATGGAAGGCCTTGGAGAGATCGATGAAGGCCTTGATCGGATGGAATTAGAAACAGCCCGGTTGGCCTTCCAAAAGGAACTCCCCGTCTTTGCTATCTGCCGAGGCATCCAGGTGCTCAACGTCTCACTGGGAGGAACGCTCTATCAGGATATCCATGCCCAGGTTCAACAGAGCATTAACCACACTCAAAAGGCCGACAAAAGCATCAACACTCATTCGATTCGCATTGAAAGAAGCACCTTGCTTTACGATATCGTAAAGAGAAATGAAATCTGGGTGAACGGAAAGCATCATCAGGCCATCAAGGACCTCGCGCCGGGCCTCATTATCAGTGCCAAGGCGAAGGATGGCATCATCGAGGCAGTCGAACACTCCAAGAAGAAGTTTGTTCTCGGAGTGCAGTGGCACCCGGAAGGCACCTGGAAAGAAGACCCTCCTTCAAAGAAACTCTTCCGTGCCTTTGTTCAGGCCTCGATGAATTCTTAGGAAGAAAGCTTAGCTTCCCAACCTCTCGATCTTGAAAAACACAGGCCGGATGCCGTCGCTACAACAGGAGTAGATCAATCCCTCTTTTTTCATCCAGGGATAGTCTCCTCCAAATCGAAGCCCAGTAACTGCTGGATAGATGTCGTGCCATGCCCATGTGCAGAAGCCAGACGGGATTGCTCCCGACTCCTCGACAGTAAACTCCTGTCCCACTTCGAGACGATCGCAATAAGGGGCCATTTCCTCGGACACTTCGGGAAGGGGTTGGCCATAAACCTCTTTTGAGCTCAACTTCTTTATTACCGTGATCTTCAGCGGATACCTTTTTGCCATTTTTCCTCTCCTTTCGTCAGGCCTTATATTCTCTTTTAACAAATAATTCATATCTGCGAGAAAGTAAAGAGTGTAAGCATCTCTTTTCCCGTGATGGATATGATAGGGCACACCGCTGTCAAGGAAGCAGATAGGCCGGCTGAGAAAGTTTTAGAGCGCAACCTCTAATCGATTTACCTCCCACGTCCAAAAGCCCATGAAAAACCTCCATTTTTATTAAATACGAAGGTGACCCCTAACTTTCCAAATGACCGCAGTTCTAAAACTTTCGAAGTC
>CAZFJD010000393.1:0-2617 GCA_964518775.1 uncultured Syntrophaceae bacterium | reverse complement strand
CTAGTGCGCCGTCTCGCAAATAAATTGAATAAGTTATAGGGTCCAGGTTTTATGTAACTTGTCGTAAATATACAGAAAGTCAGTTGAAGGCCTCACAAGAAATTAATCAGTTTATTTTTGAGACGCGACACTAGCGATTCAAAAATTTATTCTGCCTTATTATTACCGATTCGTATTCGTTATTGACAAATCTGGCCTTGATGGTAATTTTTCCCTAACGAATTGAGGGCCACAAACGTGAATCCGGATTATGATGTGATCGTGGTGGGTGCAGGACCAGGAGGATCGACCGCTGCCAGGTTTTGTGCTCAGGCCGGGTTAAAGACTCTCCTCATTGAGAAGGAGAAGCTTCCCAGATATAAACCCTGTGGAGGCTGTCTCTCCCTTAAGACGGTTCATTTGCTCGGTTTCGACCTAAGCCCAGTGTTGGAGAATACGATTTATGGCGTAAATTTCACTTACTGTTTGAAAGATCATTTCTCGATCAGATCTGAAGAACCGATTGCATTTTTGGTGATGAGGGATCGTTTCGACCATTTTTTGGTGAGAAAGGCCTTAGAGAAAGGGGCAGAGATATTAGAAGGCAAAAGGGTGACGAGGGTGGAGGAGACGAATCACGGGGTGGAGGTAGAATTGGCAAGGGGAGGGAGGCTTTGTTGTGAATACCTCATCGGTGCAGATGGCTCCGAGAGTATCGTTGCAAAGTCGTTATCTTTGCTGCCATCGAAGAGCAACAGTAACGGCATGGGGATGGAGAGCGAGATTCCCTTTCAGTCTGGTGAGCGTTTTCCGAAAGAGGATCTTCATCACATCCATTTGGATTTCGGTCAGATCCCTAATGGTTATGGCTGGGTCTTTCCAAAAAGAGAGGGGTTTTCCATCGGTGTCGGTGGGATGTTTGTCGAAGGGGGGAAGATCAAGATCGACCAATACTTCAAGAATTTTCTCAAAGGGTTGAAGTACATCGAGGAAGGGAAGACGGGAAAGGTCCTCGGCCATCCTCTTCCTTCTTTTTACGACGAGGGGCAAAGGGTTTCACAGGGAAGACGCCTACTCGTGGGAGATGCCGGCCACCTCATGGATCCTTTGATGGGAGAAGGAATTTACTATGCCATTCGAAGCGGGATGCTGGCTTCAGAGGCGATCATTCGATCAAAAAGCGAAGGCATTTCTGCCTCTGATCTATACCAGGCTGCAGTGCAAGTCCACATCTTCGAGAACCTGAAATGGGCTCTCTACTTTTCTCGCTTTGCTTTTCGGTTCACCAAATTGGCCTATCGAACTTTGAAACGGTATCCAGAACTGGCAGAATTCTATCTTCAGGTTTTGGAGGGGAAGGAGACCTATCAGGGATTCGTCAGCAGAATGAAAGAAAGGGTAAAAGATCTCCTCGGGGGAAGACTCAGTGAGAAAATTAAAAGGGCGATGGCAAGAACCTGAGCCTTCTCTGAGGAAGTTGAGAGCTAAGGTGAAGAAAATCGACGATCTTTTGGAGAGGAGATACGGAGTTCCTCAAAGGAGGAAGATCGACCCACTCGATGTCCTCATCCAGACCATTCTCTCACAGAACACCAACGATCGAAATCGAGATCGAGCCTATCAGAGATTGAAGGCCCGATTTCCTTATTGGAAAGATGTCGTCCAGGCGAGGACAAGAGAAGTCATTGAGGCCATTCGGCCGGGTGGTTTGGCTGAGCAGAAAGCGAGACGGCTCCGTGAGATCCTCCGATGGATCGAAAAGCGGGAAGGAAGACTAAGCCTTGCCTTTCTGAAAAAGATGAGCTCGGAGGAGATCATCGAGACGCTTGGGAGTCTTAAGGGGATCGGCCCCAAGACTCTTCATTGCGTCCTCCTTTTTGGCTTAGAAAGAGAAGCCTTCCCGGTCGATACCCATGTCCTCAGAGTTGGGAAGCGTCTTGGTTTTATTCCTGAGAATGTCAATGCTGAAAAGGCCCACGGATGGATGGCTCCTCTTATTCCAAAGGGGAAGTCGTTGTCATTGCATCTTAACCTCATCGAACTTGGAAGATCCCTCTGCAGAGCGAATCATCCGCAGTGCGAAATCTGTTTTCTTTCAAAGGAGTGCCTCCATTCGAGATACTGACCCCCGATTATTCCCTCTGCTGATGATGTGATAAGGCATTGATGAAAAGACGACTCTCGCTGCTCTCGGCATTTATGACCGTATCTTAACAAAACATGTTCTTACTATTTCTCTCTTTTTGATGTGTCATTAATTATCTTCTAACTGTTTATAATAATTGATATATTTGATAGCCGTCCCCAATTACCAGCTCTTTCGGCTACTTCCGTTGGTTCTTCGGCACTATGACCGTGGCGCTCGCGGTAGTGGAGTTCCCAGCTTGGTCGGATACCACATATGTCACGGTGTAAGTTCTCCCGTTCCCTGTTCCGCTACGTTCTGCTCGCAGCTGGAGATTATACGTTCCGGTCACGATCCAGTCAGGGCTCGTATCGCCATCGCCCAGTCCATCAACCGATTCATTACTGGTCACCATAGGACCAAATATCGTGACCGGCCCCGCCAGGTCGCTCGCTATGAGCGTCGGTCTGATCGCCACCATCCGATGATTCGGCGGCCAGAGAGTCCCTGGTG
>CAZFJD010000392.1:0-2623 GCA_964518775.1 uncultured Syntrophaceae bacterium | reverse complement strand
GATTAATGGAGCTGGCGGAAAGCCCCCTTTACGCATCAAGTATCCCATGACTCCGAAAACCACCATGGTCCCGACATCAAAGACGGCGTTCTTTACACTGTAGGCCCCAATTACGCAGATGATGACCACGACCACGGCCAGAAAGTGGTAGGGAACCCGAAGCAGCCGAACCCAGAAGCCAATCAGAGGCAGGTTGAGCCCAAGCAGCATCAAATTCCCAATGTACATAGAAGCAACAACCCCCCAGAACAGGTTCGGGTGTTCCTGAAGGAGCAGGGGGCCCGGTCGTATTCCATGTATCATGAGGGCTACAAAAATCATCGCGATCGTCGCATTTCCTGGAATCCCCAGAGTGAGAAGGGGAATGAAGGAAGATGTGGAGGCTGCATTGTTAGCTGACTCCGGGGCGGCCACTCCCTCGATGGTCCCTTTGCCAAATTGTTCTGAATGTTTGGAAACTCTTTTTTCGACAGCATAGGAAACGAAGGAACTGATGATGGCACCACCGCCTGGAAGCACTCCAATAAAGAAACCGAGTAGAGAACCCCTTAACACCGATGCCCAGCACCTTCGCCAATCCTCCAGGGTGGGAAGGAGCCCTTTAAGAGAAGTTTTGAAAATATCTCTGATCTCAGGGGCCTCCAGATTGATCAATACCTCTGAGATCCCAAAGAGACCCATGGCCACCACAACAAAATCAAATCCGTCCAATAAACGCGAGACACCGAAGGTAAATCGCGTAGCCCCATGGACAGGATCAATCCCCACAGTGCCAAGCAAAAGCCCAAGAGCTACCATCGCAAGCCCCTTAATAATGGACTCTTCAGAAAGATAGACCGCCATCATCAACCCGAGGAGGACCAGTGAGAAATATTCTGGTGGACCGAACTTGAGGGCGAAGGAGGCTAACGAAGGTGCTACCAGTGACATTCCAAAAACACTGATTGTCCCGGCAATAAAGGAACCGATCGCCGATATGCCTAATGCAGGGCCAGCCCGTCCCTGCCTTGCCATTTTATAGCCATCGAGACACGTCACCACAGAAGCTGCTTCGCCAGGGATGTTGAGAAGGATGGAAGTGGTCGACCCGCCATACATGGCCCCGTAGAAAATCCCTGCTAACATGATGATCGCAGAGGCAGGCTCCATTTTATAGGTAACAGGAAGGAGCAGTGCGACAGTGGCTGGCGGGCCTAAACCAGGCAATACCCCGATGGCTGTTCCGATGACGGCGCCTATGGCTGCAAAAAGGAGATTCCATGGACTTAATGCAACTGAAAAACCCTGAGTTAAATGGAGGAGAAAATCCATCATTTTCTCCTATTTCATAGACCAAAACGGGCCAAGATGCCCACAGGAAGCTCAATGCCCAGAAGTTTGTCGAAGAGGATGTAGGTTCCGATGGATAGAAAAAAGCTTGTGAGGATGAGCACCCGCCACGACTTCACATTCAGGATGCGCAGAATGAGCCCAGATGCGATGAAGGTACCAATGACGTAACCGAGACGGTCTAAAACCGCTACCAGCACAATCATCACTACAAGCAGCAAGACGGGGCGCCCGACTTCTCCGAAAGCCACTTTCTTCTGGCTATATCCAAGCCATCCCTTGAGAAAAATGATGGACGAGAGAACGATCAGGGAAATACCACCCAGGAAAGGGAAGAAGCCAGGTTGAGGCTCTGTGGGTGAACCCACATGTAGCCGAATCGCTCCGATGATGGCTCCTATTCCCAGTAAAAAGAGGAAGAGGCTCCCCACCGCATCGCTCGTGTTTTTCATATGAACTCCTGAACGGATCAATTCGTTGTCTATTTCTTAAAAACTTTCCCGAGCTCTTTGTTAGCCTCGTACTCCTCCCGCCAGACCTTTGCAAACTCATCAGGACCCAGAAAATGGATATCATCGCCAAAACGTTTGATCATAGGTACGACCGATTTGTCTTCGGTCATTTTCTTGAAGGCTCCTGCTAACTTATCAATGATCGGTCGGGGAGTGCCCTTAGGAGCCAAAACCCCACGCCACATAAGGAAGACCACATTCACACCCTCCTCCATTGCTGTAGGTACGTTGGGAAGATCTGGATCGCGTTTGTTATCCAAGACAACCAATGGACGAAGTTTTCCTGCTATGATGTGGGGAAGAAGGGCGGCAGTGAAGCCACCGGAGACATCCACGTGGCCACCAAGAATGGCCATCAAAGCTGGCCCGCCTCCATCATATGGGACAACCTTGGTTGTAATTCCAGTTTCCTTCATGATCATCTTCCACGGCGTATCCACAGCACCCCAGGGGCCTGTATTTCCAAAGATCAGTTTTCCCGGGTTGGCCTTGGCCCACTCCAACATCTCTTTGAAGGTTCTGTATGGTACATCAGGTTTGGCAACAATTATTGTGGGGCTGTAATTAATCCTGCAAACTGCCAGTAAGTCATCTGGACCTTTTGATCTTCCCTCGATAGCCGGAAGGATAGTGCTCCATCCGGGACCACCAAAGAGCAGGGTATAGCCGTCTGGCGCTGCCTTGACCACGAATTCAGAGCCAATCGCTCCACCTCCGCCGGGTTTGAGCTGAATGATAATCGGTTGTCCCAAATAATCTACTGCCACACTGGTGACCGCACG
>CAZFJD010000391.1:0-2634 GCA_964518775.1 uncultured Syntrophaceae bacterium | reverse complement strand
AAGCAGTCCGTACTCCTCGGCCTGCTTTACGGCAATCCCCACGTGTTTCACTGCAAGAGGGTACTCATTACGCACATAGATATAACCTTCCTTGGCGCCAACCGCATACCCGCCGATAATCATCCCTTCTATTACGCTATGGGGATTTCCCTCAAGGAGACTTCTGTCTTGAAAAGCACCAGGGTCTCCCTCATCGGCATTACAAATCACATATTTAATATCTCCCTCTGCCTTCTGGCAGGATTCCCATTTCCTTCCCGTAGGGAAACCGCCTCCTCCCCGGCCCCTAAGGCCGGATTGTTTTATGGCCTCAATTACCCCATCCGGTGACATCTGGCTCAGGACTTTTTTAAGAGCTGTGTAGCCTCCTATGGCTAAGTAATCGTTAATGTCTGTAGGATCGATCAACACATTATTGCCTAAGAGCAAACGGTTCTGTTTCTTGAAAAAGGGAATATCCTCCATATACGTGGTGCTTTTTCCTGTTTCTGAATCTATATATAAACATCTATTTATAAGCTTTCTTTTCAGCACAGTCTCTGAGACGATTTCCTCCACATCTTCTGGCCTTAACCTCTGATAGAATATAGATTTCTTGGAATCTGACCCAAAACGAATAATAACATCGGGCTCCACCTCACAGAAACCATGGCATCCAGTTACTTTTATTGTAACCTTATCCTGCAAATTATGTTTCCTGATCTGTCTTTGAAACTCTTCTATAACTTCTAGAGAACCACGGGCCTGACCACACGTTCCTGAAGATATCGTTATAGCAGTCTTCTCATCGAGTTTCTCGGTCTTTAGTTTTTCAATTATTCTTTCTAAATCTTCAAAACTCTTTATCATCATATGACTATTCCGTAGAGGTTCCGATAAATCGGAACCCACAGAAATGGTCTCAATAAATTGAGCCCCTACATTTTCATCCAGTTTTATATTTTTGTAGGATAGGATCGATCTTCCTTACAATCATATGCTCGTAATATTTGCCATCTATCACCATAACCGGTCCTATTGCACAGCACCCCAGACAGTTTACCAGTTCAAAGGTAAACTTATTATCTTCTGTTGTTTGTCCAACCTTAATATTGAGCCTTCTTTGAATTTCATCGGCAATCCTGGGGGCACCCCTCACATGGCAGGCAGTGCCCATACACACACTGATGAGGTGTTTGCCACGCGGCTTCAGGCTGAAAGCCTTATAAAAGGTAGCCAGACCGTAGACCTGGCTCAAAGGGACATCTAACCTTTTCGCCATATGGACCAGGGCCTCTTTGGGAAGATAGTTATACAGCTTCTGAATATCCTGTAATATCCCAACTGACCCTATGATCTGTTCCTCATATCGGCTGACTATCTCATCGACCTCTTTAGAAATTTTGGTTCTTTCCATTTTCTTTAGACCATCTCCTTGCCCTTTGTAAACCTGACCAAATACTCTTTTCGTTTCTCTGCAGCAACCTCTTCTAAAGTTTTAAATTGTAGTGCCTTAGTGGGACAAGCCTGGACGCAGGCCGGGGGCTTATTATCTTTGAGCCTCTCAAAGCAGAGGTCACATTTGATCACCGCCTTGCCCTCCCTATCCATTCCAATCACCCCGAAGGGACAGACCAGGATACACCACTTACACCCGATACAAAGTTGTTCCTTGATTAAAACCGGCTGCTCCACCTCTAGTTTCTCAACTGCCCTGGTGGGACAAATCTTTACACAGGGGGCATCCTCACATTGTCGACACTGTAGGGGAATCGCTAATTCGGCCACTGACTCAACCTTCAACCTTCGTTGGGGAAGAGGATATTCGTCTATAGCTTGTGGTAAGTCTTTCGATTTTGAATGGACCACCGCGCAGCGGAGCTCACAGCTCTTGCAAGCCAAGCACTTTTGTGGATCTATGAAAATGATTCCTCTCATCTTGTGACCTTAACTGCTTGATAAAAGAAGGTTCCCTGCCCGCCATTCAATGTAGCCCAAAACAGGCCATGGCTTCTGGCGTCTACTCCACCCCAAAGACTACCTTTTCTCTCTCCTTATACATTATAGGCTTGAGCTTCAAGGATTCTCTTTTCTCATTAATGTGGTCTATCATCAGGTGGGCGGCCTTAATTGGATCAGATTCGAAAGCGAAGCTGGCTCCCACAGTATCTTTCAATCTTCGAGTAAGCAAGTCGGTTAGCTCTCTACTTCCCAAAATTGGGAAGGGATTCCCCAGAACGGTAAATACTCCTGAAGCCACAAAATAGAATGCGATAGCGACTGCTTTCTCGCTCATCCATTCAGGAGCGGCGCCAGCAACAGGTAATTCAGATATGTCATCACCCAGTCCACCTTCGGCAACAACATTACAGAGAGTAATTAGAATTCGACTGTTATCCACGCAAGAGCCAACATGGAGAACCGGTGGAACTCCTACAGCTTCACATATTTCCTTTAGACCCTTTCCCGCATACTGAAAAGCAGCTTCTGGCTTCAAAAGTCCTGCCTTAGCATTGGCAATAGCTGAGCAACCGGTAACCACTACCAGGACATCGTTTTTAATTAACTCCTTCGCCATTTCTATATGACCCCAATCATGGGTTATCTTTGGATTATTGCAGCCAACAATACCTGCTGCGCCTCTCAATCTTCCAT
>CAZFJD010000390.1:0-2651 GCA_964518775.1 uncultured Syntrophaceae bacterium | reverse complement strand
ATGGAGAAGAAATCGATAAGAAAGAGCCTGGTCTCTTTGAGGATATGATCATGAAGGGGAAAGGGGACGATATCTGTCTCCTCTTTTATACATCTGGAACAAGCGCCCTTCCTAAAGGGGCCCTTCTAACGCATTATAATATGTTAACGATGGGCCAAAATCTCATGAGGGTCGACCCTTATTTTGAAACCGATGACTTTGTTTCCTACCTTCCTTTTGCCTGGATTGGAGAACAAATGATGTCAATCTCCTGCGGAATTCAGGCTGGCTTTACGCTCAATTTTCCAGAGGAGCCTGAGACTGCTCAGGAGAACATTCGTGAAATCGGTCCTCATGTGATGTTTGCCCCTCCTCGGGTCTACGAACAGATGGTTCGAAATGTCCAGGTCAAATATCTGGACGCAACTTGGTCCAAGAGAAAGGCCCATGAATTGGCGATGAAGATAGGTTACCACGTGGCGGATTTGAAATTTTCGAAAAAGCCCACCCCCTGGTACTGGAAAGCTCTTGATTATCTTGCCTACCTGGGGGTCCATAAAAAGTTGAAAGACCACTTAGGCCTCTCCAGGATACGGGACACCTATACAGGAGGAGCCGCAATGGGGCCAGACCATTTCCGATTCTTTCATGCTCTTGGGGTCAATTTGAAGCAGATCTATGGCCAGACAGAGATTGCTGGAATTTCAGTTCTTCATCGTGATGGCGATATCAAATTCGACACGGTGGGCAAACCCATTCCAGAGACCGAGGTTAAAATTACTCCTGAAGGAGAGATCATCTCAAAAAGTCCCTCCGTTTTTCAGGGATATCATAAGATGCCGGAGGAGACAGCAAAGACCTTACGAGATGGGTGGCTCCATTCCGGAGATACCGGTTTCATTGATACCGATGGCCATCTGGTCGTATTTGATCGGACCAAAGATGTCATGACTCTGAGCGACGGAACAAAATTCGCTCCCCAGTATTTAGAGACCCGGCTCAAATTCAGCCCCTATATTAAAGATGTTTGGGTAATTGGTGACAATAAATCTTATGTCACCGGTGTGATCTGCATCGATTATGGAGTAGTAGGGAAATGGGCAGAAGATCGAAATATCGCCTATACCAGTTATCCCGAACTTTCTCAGATGCCAGAGGTTTATGAATTGGTCAAGAAAGACATTATAAAGATGAATAAAGATTTGCCACCTGTGGCAAAAATTAAGAAGTTTGTTAACCTTTACAAGGAATTTGATGCAGATGATGATGAACTCACCCGAACCCGAAAATTGCGAAGGGCTTTTGTGGAAGATCGATATAAAGACATTGTCAGCGGCCTTTATTCTGATACGGATAACGTCCATATGGATACAACCATCACCTACGAGGATGGAAGAGTCGTCCACATTAAGACAGACCTCCGGGTGATGGAAGTACCACTGTAAAAAAACAATGAAAACCGGGAGGCTAAAGCCTCCCCTACCCTTTTTTAAATTTTTGCTAATGTTGCATTGCTAATTTTGCAATTTGCAATGGTTATTTAAACAGGAGGCTTCCATGGAACTCTTTTTACAACTTTTTATCACCGGGATCTTGGTGGGTAGTATTTATGCTCTGGTGGCCCTCGGTTGGACGCTGATCTACAAATGCTCTGGTGTCCTGAATCTTGCCATGGGAGAACTTACACTCATCGGCGCTTATGTCTGTCTCACATTCTATCACTGGGGAATCCCTTTCATCCTGGCGCTGATCTTCACATTGGCAGTTGGATTTGCCTTAGGACTTTTGACCGAGCACCTTTTCCTGCGACCGATGGTTGGAGAACCCGTACTGAGTGTCATCATGGTAACTGTGGGACTCTCCTTCTTTTTTAAAGGCCTCGTGGAACTCGTCTGGGGTACAGATACGGTTGTTTTTACTCCAACTGTTTTTCCGATTAAACCGGTTTATATTGGGAAAATAGTAGTTGGCCAGGTTTACCTCTGGGCCTTCGTTGCATCGATCATCCTCCTCCTCGCCTTTGTCTCTTTCTTTAAATTCACAAAATGGGGATTATCCATGCAGGCGACAGCAGATGACGAAATGGCTGCTCTATCTCTTGGTGTTAATGCAAAGATCGTCTATGCCCTCGCTTGGGCAATTGCTTTCATGGCCTCAGGAGTAGGTGGGACGCTCCTTGGAAATATCAATGGTTTGAATATCTCCGTCGGTTACTTAGGGCTCCTGGTTTTACCAGCTGTGGTATTGGGAGGGTTAAATTCGGTTCCTGGAGCTATTGTGGGTGGACTGATCATTGGAGTGATTCAAAATTTAGCTGACGGTTACATCAGCCCGTTCACTCCAGGTGGAGTTAAGGATGTATTTCCTTTTGCTGTAATGGTCATCATCTTGCTTTTTAAACCCTTTGGACTCTGGGGCTGGATACGGATCGAACGAGTCTAAAAGATCATTGCACCCCCTCCCCTTCCCTCCCCCCTTCTGAGGGGGAGGGTGAGGGTGGGGGGAGGAGGTTCTTATGAGTTATCGACCTTGTGGCATTTATCACCAATACTACCGCCAGGACCATGCCTGGTGGCAGACCAAGTTCATCTGGGGGAAAATGGCCCTTTTATTTCTTGTGGTTTTTTACCTCTTCCCCAAATTTGCTGGACTCTATATAGTCTCTGTTTTTA
>CAZFJD010000389.1:0-2653 GCA_964518775.1 uncultured Syntrophaceae bacterium | reverse complement strand
AAACGCCATATGATGGTCGCCATGGCAACAGGTACCGGTAAAACCTTTACAATCTTCAATTTGATTTACCGGTTGATGAAATCCGGTTATGCCAAACGAATTCTATTCTTGGTAGATCGGCGTGCCCTTGCTGCTCAGGCTGTTACAACTGCTGCCAGTTTCGAAGCTGAGCCAGGATTAAAGTTCGACCAGTGCTACGAAGTTTATAGCCAGAGACTTAGAAGAGAAGATCTGGATGAAGATATGAAATTTGATCCAAAACTCCTATCGCCAGAGTATTTGATTAATCCAAACATTAAACATTCTTTTGTCTATATCTCAACCATCCAACGCATGCGGATCAATCTTTTTGGTTTTGAAGGTATGTTCTCTACCTCAGGGGATCAGGATGATGATTCCGATGCCTCAAAATTGGATATCCCTATTCATGCCTTCGATGTCATCATTGCCGATGAGTGCCACCGTGGATATACAGCTCAAGAAGAAAGTAAATGGCGCGAGGTCTTGAACCATTTTGATGGGGTAAAAATTGGACTGACTGCGACACCCGCTGTGCACACCAAGGCCTTCTTTAAGGAAATTGTCTACAGCTATGATTATGAACGGGCTGTCCGTGAAGGCTATTTGGTTGACTATGATGCTGTTGCTATCCAATCGGATATTACACTCCGAGGGGTTTTCCTCAAAGAAGGGGAAGAGGTCGGGTTGGTAAATACCCAGACTGGACAGCTTAAATTTGAAACTCTGGAAGACGAGAGGGAACTCCCAGCCCCCACCACTGAGATCGATTGGACAGCTCCAGATAGAAACAGAAAGATTGTTAAAGAAATTAAGAAATATCTCTTAGAACAGGAAAGACAGCTCGGCCATTTTCCAAAGACT
Organism: uncultured Syntrophaceae bacterium; assembly: GCA_964518775.1. Classification (GTDB taxonomy): domain Bacteria; phylum Desulfobacterota; class BSN033; order BSN033; family UBA1163; genus JACAEX01. Next base: position 1,771 of record CAZFJD010000389.1, on the reverse strand, counting down.
TTGATTTTTGCCCAGAATGACATTGAGCACATATCACATTGTGATCAGTTGGTTGAAATTCTGAGGGACGAATTTAACCGCGGAGACGATTTCGTCCAGAAAATTACCGGTAGTCCATCTGTTGATAGACCTCTCCAAAGAATTCGTGAGTTTAGGAACCGCCAGAATCCTGGAATTGTAGTCACTGTGGATATGCTCTCAACAGGTGTGGACGTCCCAAGGATAGAGAATATTCTTTTTTTGCGACCCGTTCAATCCAGAATCCTATTCGAACAAATGATGGGCCGCGGCACCCGGCTCTGCCCTGAAATCCATAAGACCCATTTTACGGTTTTTGATTGTTTTAATGGCACTCTGCTGGAATATTTCAGGAAGGCGACCGGCATTTCAGCTGAAGCTCCTGCAAGGGCAACCCGAACCATTCGTGAAATCGTCCAGGCCGTTGCCAATAACGAGGACAGGGAATACAATATTGGCGTTTTATCCAAAAGACTTCACCGGATCTCCAAAAATATCACCCAAGAAGGAAGGCTTCAGTTCGAATATATCCTCAGATGTGACATAGCTGAATTTTCAAAGACCTTACACGAGAGGCTTGAGAAGAAATGGAGTGAGACAATCAAGACCGTGCAGAGTGATGCCTTTCTTGATCTTTGTGAAGATTATCCAAGACCTGAGAAGAAATTCATCAGAGCGAATGGGGCTGAGGATATTGTCCTTTCGAGGATCATTTTTAGAGCAAAAGATGGAAGAGAATTAGGGCCTCAGGATTATTTGAAGGATTTTGAAGCATTTGTAAGGGACAATCCTGAACATATTGAGGCATTGGAGATCCTACTAAAAAAGCCCAAAGAATTTGATACCAAAAAGCTGAAGGCTTTGAGGGATACTTTAGCTACAAAACCGGATCATCTTGTAGATAAATTTACTGAGAAAAATCTCCGCCGTGCCTATAACAAAGAACTGGCTGATATTATCTCGATGATACGGTTTGCCGCAAAGGGAGGAGAATTACTTACGGTCGAACAGAGAGTGAACAAGGCTTTGATGAAGGTCAAGTCGGATCGCTCCTTTACAGAGGAACAGAACAAATGGTTAGAGTTAATCCGAAGGCACCTTATCGAAAACCTCTTAATGGAAAAAGAGGATATTGAAACGCTTCCCATATTTACCCGCGAAGGAGCCTCATGGAATAAATTGAATAAGGTTTTTGGTGGCAACTTGGAAACGATCATCCACAAGATTAACGAGGCCATCGCTGCGTAAATCTCTTGGAGCTCAACTTTTCTCTCTCCCCCTTTGCCGGGAGGGCGCCATTGATACCCTCCCCCTTGACAAAAATAAACCAGGGCAAGGGTGGGGGTGAAGGATAACCCGAGAAGAACAAAGAATGAAAATCCGTGATGTTATAAAATTGATTGAGGAAGAAGGCTGGTATTTGGTTGAAACAAAAGGGAGTCATAGGCAATATAAACATCCCACAATACCTGGCAGGGTAACAATTGCCGGGCATCCTAATGATGATTTAGCACCAGGTACGTTAAATAGCATTTTAAAACAAGCAAAACTGAAGGAGGTCAAGTAAATATGTATCGCTTTCTTATTGTGATTGAAAAGGCAGATGGTAACTATTCAGCCTACTCACCCGATCTACCTGGCTGTGTGGCAACAGGGGCTACTCGTGAGGAAGCAGAGCAGAATATGTATCAAGCCATTGAAATGCATATTAAGGGATTGCGTGAGGATGGGCTACCTGTCCCGGAATCAAATT
>CAZFJD010000388.1:0-2658 GCA_964518775.1 uncultured Syntrophaceae bacterium | reverse complement strand
AATATGCCACCATCCAGGAGATCTGTGATGTGTGGAGAGATGTCTTTGGCCGATACACCGATCCGGGGTACTTTTAAGGACAGTCCTTGGTTGCGTAGTCGACTAGTCGGATAGTCAAAGACTATGAGGCTATCTGACTATGAAACTATGAGACTCTGAAGAGGAGATGTCATGAGCCCACAGCGGAAGATTCGAATTCTCATTGGGAAACCGGGTTTGGACGGGCATGACCGCGGTGCTAAGGTGATTGCAAGAGGATTCCGAGACGCAGGCTTTGAAGTGATCTATACAGGACTCCATCAGACACCAGAGCAGATTGTTGCCGCTGCCATCCAGGAAGATGTGGATGCCGTTGGATTATCCATCCTCTCTGGGGCCCATGACTATATTTTCCCGGAGGTAATCGAACTGCTCAAAAAGAAAGGAGCCGAAGATATCGTGGTCTTTGGCGGAGGAATCATTCCAGAGGAGGATATTCCTGCACTTATCCAATATGGAGTGAAGGCCATCTTCACTCCTGGAACTCCTATTGAAGAGGCTGTGAAGTGGGTTCGTGAAAATATCAAACCCCGTAAGTAATAATGCATAGCGCTAATCGCAGAGCGCAAAGCGTAAAAAAATATATTTTTAACGCTATGCTCTATGCCTCGTGCGCCATGCCTTTAAAAGGAAAGGGGGTGAAGGTTTTTAGTTCGTTGTTCGTTGTTCATTGTTCATAGTCCATAGTTTAAGAAAGGAGGGAAACCCAAGATGGTGAAACGAGTTGCAATTGTTGGGATAGGGACAACAGGATTTCGTGCAACCACACCTGATGTCTCCTATAGAGAATTAACCTATGAAGCGGCGATGAAAGCCTATCTCGATGCTGGCATTGAACCAAAAGATGTGGGTTCTTTTGTCAGCACTGCCGAGGACTTTTTTGAAGGATATAGCATCGCCGACGAGTATTCACCGGATCAATTAGGTGCAGTGCTCAGGCCTATCTACACCGTTCCCGGTGATTTTATTCAGTCATTAGCGTCAGCCTATATGATGATCCTTTCCGGCATCGGTCCTATATCCGTCGCCCAAGGACTGAGCAAAGCGTCTAATATGCTGACCCTGTCGGAAATGGTGACCTTTGCAATGGACCCCATCTACAATCGGCCACTAAAAGAAAGCCCTCATGCAGTCGCAGCATTGGAAATGGCCCGATTTCTCTATGAAACCGGAACGACGCGGGAGCAATGTGCTAAAGTCGTGGTAAAGAATAGAAAGAATGCTTTAAACAATCCCTATGCTGGTCATGGCGTTCTCATCGATTCTAACTATGTTCTCAATTCCGAAGTCATCTCTTACCCATTAACCCAGATGGACATCAGCCCTCATTCCGATGGAGCCGTAGTGGTTGTCCTGGCAGAAGAAGAGACTGCAAAGGCCCTCTCTGATAAACCCATTTGGATTAGGGGAATCGGATGGTGTTCGGATACACCCGGTCTCGAAACAAGAAATTGGGGAGAAGCCATTTATGCGCAGATGGCTGCGGAGATGGCTTACAAGATGGCAGGGATTCGTTATCCAAGAAAAGAGATTGACTTCGCTGAGATCAACGATGAATTCTCCTACAAAGAACTCCAGCATCTTGAAGCCATGAGAATCTGTAAAAAAGGGGAATCAGGTCCTCTGACGGAGATTGGAGGAACGGAGATCACCGGAGAATTTCCTGTCAATGCCTCTGGAGGTTGTCTTGGCGTGGGAAACCTCTATGAGCTTAATGGCGGACACAAGGTTCTCGAAGTGGTCCGGCAATTGAGGGGTGAAGCAGGTAAGAATCAACTTAAAAATATAACCACAGGGTTGGCTCAGAGTTGGAGGGGTGTCCCAACAACTACTGGGACAGTGGTGATCTTAAGCAACTGAAGAGGAGGTGATGAGAATGAGAAGAGTTGCCATTGTTGGAGCGGGTCTGACTAAATTTTATCGTAACGTTCAGGAAACACCTAAGGAATTGGCTTATGAAGCTACGAGAATGGCATTAGATTCCTGTGAGATGAGGCTTTCGGATATCGATTGCGTCGTCCACGGGACAGCACCGGATGCCTTCGATGGTATTCATATGAAAGGAGAATATCTTGCGGATGGTTCCGGGGCCTATCGAAAACCCTATATGCGACATTTTGTAGGTGGTGGGACGGGATGTTTCTCACCGATTCACGGTTGGTTCCATGTGGCCTCGGGAATGTTCGATACCTGTCTGGTAGTCGCAGAGGAGAAGATGTCATCAGCTTTTCCTCATCCTGCAGGTGCATTTCTAACGATCTTCGACCATACGACAGAACAACCCCTTTATCCCACCCTCATCTGGATCTTTGCTATCGAGATGAACCGCTTTATGACCACTCATGGTTATCGAAAAGAAGATATCGCCTTGGTGGCTGTGAAAAATAAAAGGAATGCAATGGACCATCCATCGGCACAGTTAGGCGCTGAAATCACGGTCAAGGATGTCCTCGATTCTGAGATCATGGCTTGGCCAGTCAATCGGCTCGACATCAGTCCAACGAGCGATGGCGCGGCTTGCATCGTATTGGCCGCTGAGCATGTAGCTCGTCGTGTGACTGAGAAACCGATCTGGATTGATGGAGTGGGCTGGGCACTTGACACCGCTTACTGGTGCAC
>CAZFJD010000387.1:0-2676 GCA_964518775.1 uncultured Syntrophaceae bacterium | reverse complement strand
GTCTTCATGCAGATTCTCCCCGCTGCAATTATCATGGCCCTCAAAGCTGCCGATAAGGTCGGTTATGATGTTCCCTTCTTTGGAACCTGGACCTCCACTGACCCTGATTTCTTTAAACTCGGGAAGGGATTAATCCGTGATCGGTTAGCTATGCAGTTTTGTGGGGTTCTTCCTCAGGACAAGACACCCGGAATCGAGCTGATGCAGAAAATGTGGGCAAAGTATAAGACAGTTGATAAATTCGATACCTCTTACTGGGAAGGTGTGGTCGTTGCTATGATTCAGGAGAGGGCCATCCATCGGGCAAGTGGATTGTATAAGACTATCAACGCAGAGACGATCAATAGGGCGATGGAGACCTTCAGCAGTGAGGACTTCGGAGGTCTTGTTCCCTATGTGACTTACACCAAAGACGATCATGAGGGATCATTTAAGGGAAGACTCGTTAAGATCAATGAGGATGCCACTTATGATCCAATGACAAATTTCTACATCCCGGGTAAGGAGAAGCCAAAAATTCTAAAGGTCTTAAAGGGGAAATAGATGAAGGCATTTCGAGGTCAACCCAGTATTTATACCTCTGCTCAGCCTGACAACCGGCAGGCTGAGTTGGAGGTGAAGAAGGTCTTTTTGAATTTCGGGGGTGTGATGGCCCTCCATGATGTCGATCTCACCGTTCATACTGGAGAATTTGTAAGTATTATTGGTCCTAATGGTGCAGGCAAGACGAGCCTGCTGAATTGTATTACGGGTTATTATCATCCACAGAAAGGGCAGATTTTTTTCAACGGAGAGGAGATCGCAGGCCTGCACCCCCATGAGATCACAAAGAAGGGGATTGGGAGGACTTATCAGAATATTGAACTTTTCCCAGGGATAAGCGTATTGGCCAATATGCTTTTGGCCCGGCATCTTTACTGCGACTACGGCATTGGCAAAGCTGCCATTTTCTCTCCTTCGGTTCAGAAGGAAGAGGTTCGTCACCGTCAGGTTTTAGAAGAGCTGATCGATTTTCTGGAAATGCAGTCCATCCGGAAAAAGCCGGTTGGTTCTCTACCTTACGGATTACGAAAAAGGGTTGAGCTCGGTCGTGCCTTAGCCTTAGAGCCAAAACTATTGGTCCTCGATGAACCTTTTGCCGGGATGACCCTTGAAGAAAAAGAAGACATGGTTAGGTTTTTAGTCGAGTTAAACTCGGCATGGGGACAGACCATCATCCTGGTCGAACATGATATGTCTGTGGTGATGAGCATCTCTCAGAGGATTATGGTTTTGAATTTCGGAGAGAAGATCGCAGAAGGGTTACCTGAAGTGATCCAGAACCATCCCGAAGTCATCAAAGCCTATCTGGGTGAGGCAACAAAATTTTGATCCCCCTATCTTCCCTCTCCCCTTTGCCCGCTGCCGGTAGGCATGGGGGGGAGTGAAGACCTGCCTGCTGCAGGCAGAGGTGAGGGAAGGGGCACGAGAATATGGAACGCATCCGTCAGGAGACTCTCTCCTCTTTAATGAACTATACGATTCCACAGATCTTATTCAAACAGGCTAAAGAGCTGGGCTCGGATAAGATTGCCATGCGCGAAAAGATGTATGGAATATGGCTGGCCTATACCTGGCAGGACTACTTCCGTTATATGAAACACGGAGCTTTAGGTTTAAAGGCACTGGGTCTCAAACGGGGTGAGAACATCGGCATTATCACCGACAACCACCCAGAGTGGCTATTCACTGAAATAGGAGCTCAGGCATTGGGTGCCATCACGGTCAACCTATTTACCTCCTCCATCGCCAAAGAGCTGACGACGATGCTCAATCGCATTCAAGCTGTCTATGTGATCGCTCAAGACCAGGAGCAAGTCGACAAGCTCCTGGAGATGAAGGAACAGCTCTCCCATGTGCGGAAGGTCATCTACATCGATCCCACTGGCATGAGGACCTATACCGGCAACCCATGGTTGATGAGTTTTCATGAACTCCTAAAGATGGGCGAAGCCCTTGATAAAGAGCAGCCCAATCTTTTTGAAGAGGAGTTGTGGAAAGGGAAGCCTGATGAGGTCGCCCTCATGATCATGACCTCTGGAACTACAGGGATACCCAAACTTGCAATGATCTCTCATCAGAGTTTCACGGAAATCGCAAGGAAATGGGTTGAAACTGCTCCCATTGGTGTGGGTGACAATTGGATCTCCATCACCCCGACGGCATGGATTGTAGACCAGATGTGGGGAGTGGGCGTGTCGCCCCTCACGGGGATGACCATGAACTTCCCCGAGACCTTGGAGACGCAGGCAGAAGATTTTCGAGAAATTGGACCGGTCGTCGTCATCACCTCTTCAAGATTCTGGGAAGATTTGGCCTCCAAAATCAGAGTGAAGATCGCAGATGCAGGCTTTGTCAAACGAAAACTTTTTGCCTTGGGCGAAAAGATTGGAGGGGCGGTTGTTGATCGGGAGTCTAAAAAGGAGCCTGTTCCTTCTTACTTAGAATTGCTTCATCGGCTATTTTCCAGAATTGTCTATCGTCCGCTTCTGGATCGAGTGGGCTGCGCGCAAATTCGTGCTGCAATTACAGGAGGGCATCCCATCAGTCCGGATGTGATACGTTTCTTCCGTGCGAAAGGGTTGAATCTAAAGCATGCCTATGGTCTTACAGAAGGCGGAGGAGTCTTTCAGGTTC
>CAZFJD010000386.1:0-2677 GCA_964518775.1 uncultured Syntrophaceae bacterium | reverse complement strand
CTCCGACGGCGGCTTTGGCTCGCTCCCGCATCTTCTCGTACTCATCCTGATAAACCGGAAGCTCTTTATCCACCAATACACCGGTGACGATCTTGTCCCATAGCTCCTCGGGTTTCATCGTGGAGGCCTTCTCTACGGGAACAGCATGATCCCTTTGCCACTCCATCATTTCCACGGCTGAACCCAGACGATTCTGTCTTCCATACTGAGTATGACAGTGTGCGATCACCTCCACCACTGAAAATCCCTTCTTGAGGAGTCCTTTTTCGATCAGGCTGTCCAAGAGTTTAGCATGGTAGACCGTTCCCCTTCCGACAAAAACGGCTCCTGCTGTCACCGCTAACTCTGAGATCCTGAAGTCCTGTTCGATATTGGCGTAGACCGTGGTCGTGGACTTCATCCCGTACGGTGTCGTCGGAGAGTATTGGCCACCCGTCATCCCATAAACGCTGTTATTGAGAATGATCGCAGTGAGATCGATGTTCCTTCGGGCTGCATGAATAAAATGGTTCCCTCCAATCGCTACGGCATCGCCATCCCCCATGATCACGATCACCTTGAGGTTGGGTTTGGCCAGTTTCACCCCGGTGGCAAAGGTGAGAGCCCGACCATGAGTGGTATGAAGGGTATTAAAATCAACGTAGACAGGAAGCCTTCCAGAACATCCAATCCCGGAGACCAGGACGATTTCATTCTTATCATAACCAATCCGGTCGATCGCACGGATGAGGGCGCCCAACATGATCCCAATCCCGCACCCTGGACACCAAACATGCGGAAACTTCTTGTCATGTCGAAGATATTTGTGAATCAACTTGGTAATCTCAGGCATCAGGATACCTCCATGATTCGGTTCAATATCTCCGATGGAGTGATGATCGTCCCGTCGACCTTGTTGAGAGTGAAGACCTTTGCGATCCCCCGGTTGACCCGTTTCACCTCCCGAGAGACCTGACCCATATTCATCTCAGGGACGATTAGGATCTTCGAGCTCTGAAGCACCTTCTCCACTGCAGATCTCATGAAGGGCCATATCGTGGTCAGTTTCAAAAGGCCCACCTTCATCCCTTTCTCCCTTGCTTCTCGAACGGCCCTTTTCGCCGATCGGGCCACACAGCCATAGGCGACGATCACAATCTCGGCATCCCCTGTCTGATAGAATTCTCCCATCTGAATCTCTGAGAAATGTTGGCTGATCTTCCGATGAAGTCTGGCAATGAAAGGCCCGATCTCATCCGGTCTTGAGGTAGGAAAACCCCGAATGTCGTGGGTGAGACCCGTGACATGATATCGATAACCTTCGCCAAAATTGGCCATTGCGGGAACCCCTCTCGGGGTATCCTCATAGGGAATATACCATTCCGGAGGCACTGTGGGTTTGACCCGGTTGACAATCTCGATTTTTTCCTGATCGTCCAGGACCATCTTCTCCCGCATGTGGGCAACCACTTCATCGATCAATACGATGACAGGGGTCCGAAATTTTTCAGAGAAGTTGAAGGCCTGAACGGTGATGTCATAACATTCCCGGACCGTTGAGGCAGAGAGGACGATGATGGGATGGTCGCCGTGCGTTCCCCATCGGGCCTGCATCACATCCCCCTGCGCTGGAAATGTGGGAAGGCCTGTACTCGGTCCCCCACGCATCACATTAATAATCACACACGGAACTTCGGCAATAACCGCGAAGCCCAGATTCTCCTGCATCAGAGAGAACCCAGGGCCACTCGTTGCTGTCATCGCCTTCACCCCTGCCAAAGAGGCGCCGATGACTGCACCCAGACTGGCAATTTCATCCTCCATTTGGATGAAGGTCCCATCTACCTGAGGAAGCCTAATTGAAAGGATTTCTGAGATCTCCGTAGCCGGAGTGATGGGATAGCCCGCAAAGAAACGGCAGCCAGCCTGGAGAGCCCCCTCTACCACAGCCTCATTTCCCTGCAGCAGCAATTCTCTCCGGCGAGACTTCTTCTTCTCTCTCAGGTTCGATCGCTTCAACTTTCTCCTCTTTCTTTCCCTTGATCTTCTTCTCAACCGTAATGGCGAAATCTGGACACCGGATTTCGCACCATCCGCAATTGATGCATTTCTCAATTTCCTTCACATAAGGATAACCTGCCTCATCCTTGGCTAAGACACCGGTTGGACAGAAAGCAACACAAATTCCACAGGCCTTACACCAAGCCTTATAGATATCGATCTTTACTTCTTCTTCCTTCTTCTTAGGTTCTGCCACTCCATTCTCCCGGCTCGATCAATTGATGAGTTTCCCTTCCTGATAATAATTTAAACTGAAATCAAAAGGCATGTCAAAGGTTTTCAATGATGATAGAGGTGAATTCAGAGCATCTCACTTTTTTAGCTCCCTTCATCTGACGGGCAAGATCATAGGTGACCGTTTTGCTCGAAATAGTCCTCTCCAAGGCCTTCCTAATCCTTTGTCCCACCTCCACCCAACCCAGGTAGTCGAACATCATTGCACCGGAAAGAATGAGGGAGCCCGGGTTGATCACATCCTGATTGGCGTATTTGGGTGCTGTTCCATGAGTGGCCTCAAAAACAGCTGCAGTATCTCCAATGTTCGCTCCAGGGGCCATGCCTAAGCCTCCCACCTGGGCAGCCAGCGCATCAGACATATAGTCGCCATTGAGATTGGGCATGGCCAACACATCATATT
>CAZFJD010000385.1:0-2687 GCA_964518775.1 uncultured Syntrophaceae bacterium | reverse complement strand
TCCGGCAAACATTACGGCAAAATAGAGGATTGCGCTTGATGCGCTTGAGGGCATGGCGATCACCACTCGTTGCCCTGCCTCTCCCTCTGAGTTCAGCCATTTTGCTATCCCGGTGGCGTCCCGGCACAGAGCTTTAAAGGATAGGGATACCTCTTCATCGAGAATGGCTTCTTTATGAGGGGATTTTAATGCCGTTTGAAAGAGCCAGAAAGAAGGGCCCAACATCTCTCAGGTCACTCTTAAGGTTCGGATAGTTCGAAGGGGATTCCATTCAATGCGTTCGGTTTGGTGAAGGCGATCCTTTTACCTCTCACTCCAAGTTTCGGTTTTGGGTCGGCCATCTCAATCCCTCGGGCCTTCAGGAGTTCGATATCGGCTTCAATCTCGTCTGTCAGGAGGCAGATATGATGAATGGCATTTCCCCTCTCTTTCACAAACTTTGCAAATTCACCCTCTTCACTGTAATCCTCGATGATTTCCAGACCTGTCCCGCCAATGTCGAGCACGGAGACTTTCAGCTTTCTTTCGGAGACGTCCCGGATCGAAGGCATGGGAAGGTTGAGCATTTTTGATACCGTGGATAAGGCCTCTTCGATATTCCTCACCGCAATCCCAATATGTCCTACACCTTTGATCATCCCTCTCCCACCTCCGTTCTTCAGGAGATTAAACGGAAAAAAGTCTTGTCATTCCCGTGTAGGCGGGAATCCAGGAGTATTCCATTGCGATTTATTCTGGATTCCTGCTTCCGCAGGAATGACAGAGGAAAAAGATAAAGGCAGCCTCTTAGAGATTCACGATCTTCTCGATAGTTCCCTGATAGGCCCCTTCCATAATGGTATGGAGAACCTCTTCGCTTTTCTCAGGCGGTACAGGTCTGGGTGAAGCCTCGAGCTTCATCCTATTCTGAGAGGCATCCCGGACGGCCTTGTCGATCAAATCCTCCGAAAAATTCTTGAACTCCTTCAATGTCAGAGGGAAATGAATCTTTTTGTAGAATTCGAATAATCCTTGAACAAAATCCTCAGTCATGTTCTTTGATTCTGGAATGGACATCAATTCCGCCACCTTCTTCATCTTCTCCGAGATATTCGGGGCATAATAGGCCGAGTAGTAGGGCAACATGACGGCCACAGCTTCTCCATGGTCCATGACATCGGACCAGCTGAATGAGTTGAGGTGGGGCAGGCCAGCCTGTTTATAGAAGAGGACAGATCCGCCCAAACTGCTTGCGAGAGACATCATCCTTCTGGCTTCATTGTCCTGACTGTTCTCAAGCACTCTCGGCAGACCTTTGAAGACAAGTTTCAACCCGGTCAGGGCCCTCTGATTGGCCTCTGGATCAGCCCCTTCGTCGACATTGTTGAAATAACCTTCCATCAGGTGGGTGAGTGTATCCAGGCCGGTGACAAGGGAGACACGATTACTACAAGAGTAGGTGAGTTCAGGGTCAACGATCGCCTCGGTAGGAATGATGGCAATGTCGAAGATCAACTTTTTGACATGCAGCCATGTATCGGTAATGACCGAGAACTTAGTGAGCTCACTTCCTGTCCCGCTCGTCGTGGGCACAGCGATGAGGTGTATAATCCTCTTCACCTTCTTGGAAACCATGCCCACTCCGAAGTAGTCATCGATCTCCCCTTCCTTGATCGTTCCCAAGATGCCAGCTGCCTTGGCCGCGTCTATGGTCGACCCTCCACCGATGGCAAGGAGGGAATTAAAATTTCCAGCCAAGAGATGATAAACAATTCGATAGACCGTCTCTTTGCTCGGGTTTGGCTCAATCCCCTCAACCATCTTGTAGCTGACCGCATTCTTTTCCAAGGATCGAAGGGCACGATCCAGCATCCCTAATTTCTTGATCGAACCTTTTCCAATGATCAGGAGTGTCTTATCCGAATAGTGCTTCACTCGCTCACCCACTCGATGAATACTCCCTTCCCCAAAGTGGATCCTTGTCGGTTTCCATGACTCCAAGATTCCTTCTGCATTTCGCATAATCTTTTCTGTCTCGTTCATGTCAGGATTTTCCTTTGGTGATCCATACCTTATTCAAGCGGAAGGCGAACATACGAAAAGGGGCTGGTGCATCCAGCCCCTTCCCATCACATATTGGCTGCGTACTCTTCCATGCCGAGCCGTTCGAGCAATCCCGGGGTCGGCTTGCCGTTTGTGTCCCACTCTCGAATCTTGTAATAGTCGAGAATTGCCTGATCCAACCCAATCGGGACCTTTCCTGCGGCTGGGCCTTCATTCACCGGCTCCATGAAGCGCTTGGGATACTTGAAGTCGTCCTCCTTCTTCCAGCCATAGCGGATGTTCAGGATCTTTTGGAGGGTGGTGATTCTTTCCCCGCATTTTCGTAGGTCGTCGAGGCTCCATCCAAATCCACAGGCCGCATTCAGGGTGTTGGTCAGGTCAGTAAGCGTGTATCCACGGAACTCCTGAAATTTGCAGTGGCCTGCCGAGTTGATGATGTTGCAATAATCATGGAACTTGGCATTGCGATCCGGGGCATTCTTCCAGGACCAACGCTCGTCGTTCTCCACTTCTCCGATTCCCCATTCAGGCAGTCGGATGTGGCCCACCCAGATGTGCTGGGAGTTCCCACGCTCGTGGTTGGGCCCGGAGGCCACGCCTGTGCAGTAGTTCAGGGCCGAGATGTACTGGGCCCGCCAGTTGTG
>CAZFJD010000384.1:0-2714 GCA_964518775.1 uncultured Syntrophaceae bacterium | reverse complement strand
TGGAAAATATTGGAAGTGATGAAGACGATCCCGATGATAAACAGACCTCCCAGAATCCATTGAGTCAGCTGAAGGATATGGACGAGGGCCGAGAACGTCTCCACCCACTCCTGGCCGTACTGGATTTCCTCGAACTGTGGAAACTGTTTCAACTGAAAAACGACTTCCTTGATTCTTGTGGAATTGCGAAACTCCTTCTTCAATTCAATTTCGAAAGAGGGTGGAAGGACTCCTATCTGAATTCCATGAAGCAGATTCTTCTGGTTTCCTAATTTCGATTCGAGAAAGGCCATCGCATCAAAAGGAGAGACGTATTTAACTCCTTCCACCCCTTCAAGTTGACGGGTCTTTCTTAAAAGGTTTTCCACCTCCCTCAAAGCGATCCCTTTCTTCAGATAGGCGATCACCTCAATCTTGTCTTCCCAGATCTTGAGAAAGGAACTGAGGTTAAGGGAGATTAGAGTAAGGGCCGAGAAGATGAGTATGGAGATGCCGATGATACCGATCGTAGTCAGATTTGGAAAGAGGTTTCTCCTGATATTCTGGAAAGCCTGTCGCATCGCATACTGGAGAAAGGATATCATTCGCCTGCTCTCACCTCTCCATCTTTCCTAGCATCCACCCTCCTCCCTTCTGAGAGGGAGATGATCCGATGTGGATAACGCTTTACCAAATCCACATCGCGGGTGGCAAACACGATCGTCGTCCCATTGCGGTGGAGGCCGGTGAATATTCCCATCACATCCATCGTCATCTGCCCGTCTAAATTTCCTGTTGGTTCATCTGCCAGAAGGAGAGGGGGATCGTTGATCAAGGCGCGAGCAATGGCCACCCGCTGTTGTTCTCCACCTGAGAGATTAAGGATCAAATCCCTCTCCCTTTCTTGAAGACCAACCCGGCTCAAGACCTCTGAAGCCCTATGTCTTGCCTCCCTCCGGGAATGCCCTGTCACCTCCAAAGCGAAGAGAATGTTTTCGTTCACTGTCCGGTCCTTCAATAGCTTAACATCCTGGAAGACGATTCCCATCGTCTTTCTTAAAGCGTAGACCTTGTCGAACCCCCTCTCAGTGATGTTCATTCCATTGACCACGACCTCTCCACTGCTCGGTCTCTCTGCACCAAATAGAATGCGAAGAAGCGTTGTCTTCCCTGAACCATTGGGCCCGGCAATGAACACAAATTCGCCTGATAAGATTTCCAACGAAATATCCGAGAGGACAAAAACCTGGTCGGGATAATTCTTGGAAACATGATTCATTTGAATCATTCTAAAGAAAAACTAACACGAACTCTATATTTTTTCAAGGAAATTAAGGGGTTAATCATTCGGGGTCGGACCAAGGAGCTGAATGAGGACAGAGGGATCGGGAAACGATGACCCGTCACACGAATATTTTCTTTCATTGGAAGAGATCATCAAGAGGTGAATCGGTTGTTCGTTAAGTAGATTTTCTTCTGTCTTTCCCAGACCTTCTGTCGTGTCCGGTTCGGCGTTCAACACCTTTGTAATTTGGATCTTGAAATTTCCTGCGATCCGCAGCGGCTCTCCGATCTTTTCCGCATCGGCGCTCTTGCGTTGCCATAATGCCCTCCTTTGCCCTGAATGTCCATCAGGGTTTCAAGGTTGTAAAAAAACGGCGTTGGTTTTCGTTACAGTTTATTGAATGTATCCGAGGAAGTCAATTGAAGAATTTGAAGGGGGTTAACTCTTCTCCGTTTCTCACATCAACCCTACGATCGACTTCTGAGCAAAGGAGAGGACATTGGCGGGGGCAGCGAGACGGGATTCGCTTGCATAATTCACTTAATTTTATTAGAATTTTTTCAGTCTTCTCCGAAAGGCCTTTCATGGACCAAGAAAAACCTTATTTTTCAGATCGTATCCGGGCCCTCAAAGAGAGTGGAAAGTATTCGGAGGCGGAAGAGGAAATCCGGCAGGAGCTCCAAAAAAATCCGGAGCAATCCTTCCTCAAAACCACCCTCGCTGATCTTTACCTTCGGCAGGGACGTCTGATCGAGGCGAGAATCCTAACCGACGAAGTCCTGGCGCGCGATCCGCAGCATCCGGAAGCTTTGTCCGTACTGGGTGACCTTTTCCTAAAGCAACGTTCTCCCAAGAGAGCGCTCGAGTGTTATCGGCAAGCCTTCTCTCGGGATCCCAAACCCTATCTGGTCCTCAAAACCGCCCGGGCTTTCAAAGAGATGAAACTTTTTGACAATGCCCTTCAGGAACTGGAAAAGGTCCTCGTGGTGAAACCAAAAAATCTCCCCTTTCTGAAAGAGAAGGCTTTCATATTGAACCGGATGAGGAGGTTTGATCAGGCCCTCGAGACACTTGAAAGGGTCAAGGAGATCACACCGGATGACCCCTTCGTTCAAAAAGAGATCCTCCGCTTACGAAGCCGCAGACGGCCTGAAACCCAGGTCCTAAAGGAGCTCCAGACGGTCATCGGCATGGAATCGAAGAAAGACGACGCCCAGCTTCATGGGCTCCTTGCGCAGAGACTTAAAGGAGCTGGTCTGGTCAAGGAGGCTGCGGTAGAATACAAGAGGGCTTCAAATCTCGAACCCAATAATCCCTATTTCCTGAAGCAGCAGGGGTTCTGCTACTACCGCCAGAAAGAGTATGGCCAAGCCATCCATTGCCTCAGGGATGCTTTTCAAAAAGACCCTTCAGATTACGTCGTCCGAAAGACCCTGGAGAAAAGTTATGA
>CAZFJD010000383.1:0-2717 GCA_964518775.1 uncultured Syntrophaceae bacterium | reverse complement strand
AGTGCAGAGCGTTTAAATCTCTTCTCGCTATGCGCCATGCGCTCTGCGCTTAGCGCTAAAAGGAGGAGGAAGATGCCAAAGAAGATCTTAATCGTAGATGACGATCCTGACCTGGTGGAGGCAGTGACGATGATCCTGGAGTCCAAGAATTATGACGTTGCTGCCGCATACGGTGGCATTGAAGGACTTCAAAAGGCAAGGACCGAAAATCCAGACCTCATCGTCCTCGATGTGATGATGCCGGATAAGGATGGGTATGTGGTGTGTAAGGAACTAAAGGCCGATCCTAAACTGAGTAACATCCCTATCCTCCTTTTGACGGCCGTGATCTCCAAGATTGCCACGACCCGTTATACCCAACAGATGGGGCTTGAGACCGAAGCAGACGATTACATCGATAAGCCTGTAGAACCTGAAGTCCTGGTCAAAAGGATCGAAACACTACTTACGAAATAAAGATTCGCTAAGCGCATAGAGCATAGAGTTAAAAACGCTATGCGCTATGCTCCATGCCCTATGCGTGTAATAGAGGCTTAAATGCCGGATCAGACAAATATTCTCGTTATCGATGATGAGCTGATCATGCGGGAAGGCTGCTCGCGCATCCTCTCCAAAGACGGCTGGGGTGTAATCTGCGCCGAGAACGGGAAACAGGGATTGGACGAGATTCAAGCCCGCCCGGAAAAGATCGATGTGATCCTCCTTGATCTCATGATGCCGGGAATGAGCGGAATGGAAGTGCTGGATCACATACGCACCATCGATGCAAGTCTCCTGGTCATCGTCATCACGGGTTATGCGACGGTGGAATCAGCCGTGGAGGCAATGAAGAAGGGCGCTTATGATTTCATCCCCAAACCCTTCACTCCGGACCAGCTCCGTATTGTCGTGAAAAGGGCTTTGGAAAGGAGGATTCTCCAGAAGGAGGCGGAGTTCTTGCGAAGGGAACGGGAGAGATCCCTTCGAGACATTGCTACAGAGAAGTCAAAGATTAAGACCATTATCAATTGCATGGGCGATGGCGTACTCGTATGTGATCGGGATGGCTGCGTCGTTCTTTCCAACCCAGCCGCAAGCCGGATGCTCAAGATTTCTGAGACGACCCTCCTGGGAAACTTCCTTCCCCAGTGCAACCTTCCATCGGAATTGTCAAACGCGATGGAGGAGAGTCTGAATACGAAGGACATCGCTTATACCTCTCTCTCCCAGGAGCTAAGCATCGGCGAAAAGGGTGAGACCTATCTCCGCGCCCATACTGCACCGGTCCGAAATGATCTGGGCGAAACCATGGGCTCCGTCACTGTCCTCCAGGATATCAGCCATCTGAAGGAACTCGACAAGATGAAATCTGAGTTCATCGCCATGGTTGCTCATGAACTGCGGGCACCTCTTGCCGCTGTGGAGCAACAGCTCACCGTGATCCTCAATAAGATGGCAGGCGAGGTGACGGATAAACAGGAACAACTCCTCTCCCGGGCCAAGGAAAGGACCAAAGGACTTCTCACTCTTATTAAAGATCTCCTGGATCTATCTAAAATTGAAGCAGGAATGATGGTTCAATACAAGGAGCCCCTACCCCTTCAAGAGGTCATCCAAAGGGTGATCGATCTGATGAAGGCCGAAGCCGAGGCGAAAAAGATCGATCTTCAATTCTCCTTTCCCTCTGGGATTCCATTGATCCAAGCAGACCGGAATAGCATGGAAGGCATTTTCACTAACCTCATTTCCAATGCGATCAAATATACGCCGGAGGGAGGAAAGGTTTGGATTGCCCTATGTGAAGAGGGTGGATTTGTGAAGGCCACTGTTTCTGACACAGGGATCGGGATTAAGAAGGAGGACCTCTCCCGGATCTTTGATAAATTCTATCGAGTGAAAACAGTGGAAACCCGTCAGATCATCGGGACAGGTCTCGGACTCTCAATCGTCAAGAGTATTGTGGATGCCCACCTGGGCTCCATTTCAGTCGAAAGTGAGGTCGGAAAAGGAACAACCTTTACGGTCCTCTTGCCAAAAGAGTCAAGTCTAACGACGTGCAACACCCCGTGATGGAGTAGACAGGAGAGATGATGAGCTTCGTCTTTTCAAAAGAAAATTTGAAACTTGCCCGAGACCTTCAATCCTTAACGGGCGAGAATGTCATGCTCTGCTACCAGTGCAAAAAATGTACGTTGGGCTGTCCGTCCGCCTATGCCATGAGGATGAAGCCCCACGAACTGATGCGAGCGATGCAACTCGGCCTGACCGAGGAGATCTACTGGTCGGGCACGATCTGGATCTGTCTCTCCTGTGAAACCTGCAACACCCGCTGCCCACAGGACATCAACATCCTTCGCGTGATCGATGGCTTGAGGGAGATGTCAAAAGAGGTTGAACATTATAATCCCCTACCTGCCATCCCGGCGATGCATCGAATCTTTATGGCCCTGGTGGAACGATTTGGAAAGGTCTATGAACTGGGCCTTGCCTTACTCATTAACCTGAGGATGCTCGCTCCTTTAAAAGATATTGACATGGCCTCCCCAATGCTCATGAAAGGAAAGTTAAAACCCCTTCCCCATACAAGTCGCGGGACAAAGGAGCTTCGGCAGGTGATGGCTAGAATCAGAGAATTGGAAAAATCCGTAACTTCCCATTAATGGGAGAGTCATAACGTCCCTCCCCCTTGACGGGGGAGGGCAAGGGTGGGGGTGCGTAGGAATGGATCATACCCCCTC
>CAZFJD010000382.1:0-2744 GCA_964518775.1 uncultured Syntrophaceae bacterium | reverse complement strand
GATCAACGCCCTCTGCCACCATGAAGATAAATTCTCCCATGAGGGCTCCGAGCTGTCTCGATACGTAAAAGCCAGGACCGTCGTTCACCACAACGGGCACCTTGCGTATCGCCCTTGCGAAGGCCACACTTGTGGCCAATGTCGTGTCCGATGTCCCTTTCCCGCAAATGATCTCTAAGAGTTGCATCCGCTCTGCAGGGTTGAAGAAGTGAAGCCCTATCATTCGACCAGGGTCTTTCAGGATAGAGGCCATTTCTGTAATGGGAAGTGCTGACGTATTCGTGGCGAAAATAACCTCCGGTCGGCAGATCTCTTGGAGGTCCTTCAAAATCCCCTGCTTGATCCCCATATCCTCCAATACGGCCTCAATGATCAGGTCCACGCGCTTCATGTCATCAAGGGAAGTAGTGGTGGTCAGGTGATCCTGGATCATTCGATCCAGTTCCTGTTGTGTCATTTTTCCCTTCTTGATCGAGTAGTCGAATGTCTTCCGAATAGCTGATAGACCTTTTTGGATGGCTTCATCATTGATATCCCAGAGAATCGTGTCGAACCCATTGTTGAGAAGGAGGTTTGTGATCCCTGATCCCATCGTTCCTCCTCCAAGCATGGCCACAGTCTTGATCTTTTGTGGCTCGACTCCTTTGATTCTGGGAAGCCTTCCCGCAGCTCTGGTGCTAAGAAAAATCCCGATCAGATTTTTGGCCACATTCGATAATGCACAATCGCAGAAGAGTTCGGCCTCGACTCTCAGGTCTGCCTCAAAATCGTCAGAAAGCCCTCGCTCCATGGCCTCAATGGCCTTGAAAGGTGCAACATATCCTTTGCCCTTCTTGGTTGCTTCCTCCTTGGCGAATGAGATCATCATTTTTTTCATGAATGAGTTTGGAAGGCGATCCTTCCGCAGGCGAGTCATCCGATTCCGATGATTCAGGTCACCGGAGATGAACCGGCGTGCCACCTCCAAGGCTCTCTCCAAGAGGGCCTCTCGGGATCCCACCTCATCGATACATCCCTTCTTCCATCCTTCCTCTGAAGAAATGGATTGGCCTGTTCCTATCATCTGCAAAGCATCGGGAAGCCCCACAAGGCGGGGAAGTCTCTGCGTTCCGCCCGCCCCTGGGATCAATCCAACCTGAACCTCCGGCTGTCCCACCTGTACTCCTTTTGCTGCAATTCGGTAGTGAGACGCCATGGCAATCTCCATTCCTCCCCCAAGGCAGTTTCCATTCATAGCAACAATGACGGGTTTAGGTCCCTCCTCTATGGAATTCAAGAATCGGTTGTTCTCCACCACCCTTGGGAGAAGGGAATCTCGATCTGTCACCTGCTGAATCTCCGTAATATCTGCGCCTCCAGTAAAGTTCTTGCCGGTTGCCGTAAGGATCACAGCTTTAACCGCATCATCCTCAAAAGCTGCCATCAAGGCATCTCTGATCTCCTCCACAAATGACCTGGAGAGCTGATTGACAGGTGGATTGTTTAAGGTCAAGATAGCCACTCCTTGATTAAGGTCAACTTTTATCATCCTATAGTCTGATTTCATGGGTTTCCACTCCAGCAGATAAGATTTAGGGAACTAAGATAGAGAAATTTAAAAGTATCTCCTCGATTGGCTTAGTCAAGATTACCCCACCTGTTCCACCCTTTATAGGGTTGTCTGAGAAAAAAATCAACTTAGAATAATATGCTTGAAAGATGAACTCAATTTGGACAGCCATGGTTTATGGCTCTCTCTCAATGAGGGTGGCCACCCCCTGCCCACCGCCGACACAAGCGTTGGCCAGACCATAACGTCCACCTTTGACTTTCAAAATCCGGGCCAGCGTACCCACCAGACGGATCCCCGTCGCTCCCAAAGGATGACCGATGGCGGTGCCCCCTCCCATTACATTAACTCGGTCTGGATCAATACCGAGCTCCTTAATGCAGTTCAGGGCAACGATAGCGAAGGCCTCGTTGATCTCCCAGTAATCGATGTCCTTCACCTGTAAACCCGCCTTCTCCAAGGCCACACGGCTGGCGGGGACAGGACCCACGCCCATGATGGTGGGGTCCACTCCGGCGAATCCAATGGAGCGGATGGTCGCCATGGGCTCGATCCCCTTTTTCTTGGCGGTCTCCTTCGACATCAGGATCATGGAAGTAGCTGCGGCGTTCAGAGGGGAGGAATTCCCGGCTGTGATGACCCCGTCGGGCTTAAAGGCTGGCTTGAGGTCTTTCATCCCCTCCAGCGTAGCATCATCCCGAACGGCCTGGTCTCGATCCACGACCAAAATCTTTCCGTCTGCCTGCTCGGCTTCGATGGGGAGGATTTCATCTTTGAAAAACCCTTCCTTATAAGCCTTGGAGGCCAGTTGGTGGGCACGAGCCCCCCACCGATCCATATCTTCTTTAGTGAATCCGCTCTGAGTAAAAAGCTTCTCTGCTGTGAGGCCCATATTCGTGCTCGTCACCATGTCCCAGTGCTTATAGGACGGCTCTGTAAAAAGATGGGTATTCAGAGAGATGATACCTTTTTTCGAAAGCGATCCGTCCATGGGGACCCTGGTCATATGCTCTATTCCGCCAACCATCACGATGTCTGCGATACCGGCTGCAATCTCCAAAAACCCAATATGGATGCCGGCCATGCCAGACCCGCACTGCTGATCTACGAATTTTGCCGGGATCTTCTCTGGCAGGTTGGCCAAGAAGATCGGGAATCGGCCTCCGTAACTCCATTGCTCGCTTACTCCATAAGC
>CAZFJD010000381.1:0-2747 GCA_964518775.1 uncultured Syntrophaceae bacterium | reverse complement strand
GTCTCCCAACCCATCTGGACATTCTCTTCTTTAAGTTGGTCAATTATGCTCCTGCCATTATGATTGGAACCAACAAAACATATAATATTTCTTTTCTGAAGTTCCCTGACTATCTCCACTGCGCTTTTGCTATCCGGAGCCGCACCCAATATAGCAGCAAAACCGGGCATCCTGCCATCTACCAGTTGTATCCCATAACTTCTCATCCAGGTATCAGTGTAGAAACCAACACAATCTGGTTGGGGTTCTTTGCCATACAGGTATCTCAGGGCGACAATAATCTCTTCTCCTAAAAGGGTAGCTATACCGGAATCGAGCGCATCGCCAAGATAGGGAAGCCAGAGAGACTCGCTCGGCTCCTCTCTCAAAAGCGACTTCGCTTCCTCAAGTACAGGTACTATGTCTCCTACAGTCCTTACCTCTGCCCCCAAAAGGGCATAAGCCATAGGAAGGAAGTAAGCTGTCTCAGGAAACTCAACTTTCTGGTCTTTTCCTTTCTCTTTAATTGCTTTATTTAAAAATTCTTCCGCCTCTTTTATCACTTTATGCGCGCCCCTGATAGCCGCTGCTGCCACAATCTTAGACATATTTTCTCCTTCCGAAGTCTTATATAAACGCAGACTGAAGTCTGCTACTCCAAACGCTCCGATGAATTGGAGCTACTCCTGACAATATTGACCAACTCTTTTCCTAATTTTTTTCGCCTGCAACCACTGCACAGCTCAAAGACCTCTTGCGGTAGTTCTACTTTCTCTTTTAAATATTTCAGCTCCACTATAGGAGCAAAGTAATTACCACAGCCTTTGCATCTGGTCAGCTCAAGTCGGGTATGCCAAATATCTAATTTGCGGTAACCTTGTATATCCTCAATCTTTATCGCACCTGTAGGACAGACAAAGGCACAGGCCCCACAACCAATGCAGGTCTCAGAATCTATCTCAAATGGCGTCTCCACAGTCCTTTCTATTCCCCGATTGATGAAACCAATGGCAGAACTTCCTATTATCTCCCTGCAGACCCTCCCACATAGGCCACACAATATACACTCTTCATCCGCAGTTTTGAATCTAGTCTGTTCAACTCCCAGCTGTTCGGCCAGTTCCCGAATCTGTGGTACATTTGGACAGCGGGCTAACAACAGCTCTATTATGAACCTGCGTGCCTTTACCACTCTCTCTGAATCTGTCTTCACTACTATACCTTCCCATACTGGATAGGTACAAGAAGTAGTCAACATTGACCTCTTGCCTGTTACCACCTCCACCAAACATACACGACAGGCCCCATAAGGCGCCAATGCTTCATGATAACAGAGAGTGGGAATCTCTATTCCCAGCTTCCTGGCTGCTTGCAGAACAGTGGTTCCTTCTTCAACCTCAACTTCTCGATTATCGATGATTAATTTCACCATTTCCTTAGTCCACTACTATGGCATCGAATTTGCAGACTTCAAGGCAGATTCCACATTTAATACAAATTTTCTCGTCTATTTTGTGTGGCTCTTTCTTCTCGCCAGAGATCGCACCTTGGGGACACTCTTTCTTACAAACCCCGCAGCCAGTACACTTGGCCTCATCAATAGAGTATTGAATCAACTCCAGGCAGACGCCAGCAGGACACTTTTTATCCTTGATATGTGCTTCGTATTCATCCCGAAAATATCGCAGGGTACTCAGTACGGGATTGGGAGCAGAACCACCCAAAGCACACAGGGAAGTCTCTTTTACCATATTCCCCAGTTCCTCCAATATTTCTAAGTCTTCCTCTCGCGCTTTACCCTCAGAAATGTTAGAGAGTATCTCGAGCATATGTTTAATCCCTTCCCGGCACGGGGTGCATTTCCCACAGGACTCATCAATGGTAAAGGAAAGGAAGTATTTGGCGACATTGACCATACAAGTATCCTCATCCATAACGATGAGTCCCCCTGAGCCCATCATAGAGCCTGCCTCAGTGAGCCTTTCATAGTCGACAGGAAGGTCGAGGAGTTTTTCGGGAATGCATCCTCCAGATGGCCCTCCGGTCTGGACTGCCTTAAAACGCTTTTGCCCAGGGATTCCTCCACCAATGCCATAGATTAGGTCTCTTAGCGGTAAACCCATAGGCACCTCAACCAAGCCCGTATTGTTTATCTTCCCGACTAATGAGAATATCATCGTACCTTTGCTCTTTTCCGTCCCTATCCTGGCATACCAGTCAGCACCCTTGTTGATAATCAGTGGCACCGTAGCCCAGGTTTTGACATTGTTCAAAGTAGTGGGCCTATCCCATAGACCCTTTTCAGTGGCATGCACATGTTTGAACCTGGGTTCCCCAAGCCTTCCTTCTATGGAGGCCATCAATGCACTCGATTCACCACAGACAAAAGCACCTCCGCCACGACTTACCTTGATAGTGAAAGAAAATCCTGAGCCGAAGATATTCTCACCAAGCAGTCCATACTCCTCAGCCTGTTTTATGGCAATCCCCACGTGTTCTACGGCTAAGGGGTACTCATTACGCACATAAATATAACCTTCATTGGCGCCAACCGCATAGCCACCAATGATTAGACCTTCTAACACGCTATGGGGATTTCCTTCAAGGAGACTTCTGTCCTGAAACGCACCAGGGTCTCCCTCATCGGCGTTACAGATCACGTATTTAATATCTCCCTCTGCCTCCCGGCAGGATTCCCATTTCCTTCCCGTAGGGAACCCCCCTCCTCCCCGACCCCTGAGGCCGGATTGTTTTATCGCCTCGATTAC
>CAZFJD010000380.1:0-2753 GCA_964518775.1 uncultured Syntrophaceae bacterium | reverse complement strand
GGTGCCACCCTCGATCATTACCGCGAGTTGTTCCAAAAGACAGATTTCCTCGTCTATTTCAAGAATACAACTCAGGTGGCTGTCTTAGCGACCATCATCTCTATGCTCATCAGCATTCTGGCTGCCTATGGGCTCTCGCGGCTCGCCTTCGTTGGATCCGGGGCAATTGCTACAGGTATCTTTCTCACGTATCTTGTCCCGGAAAGCCTCCTGTTCATTCCCTTGTTTAAAATAGTGGGGAGTCTCGGCTTGTTGAATAAGAAATGGGCACTCCTCCTTGTCTTCCCAACAGCCATCGTTCCTTTCTGTACTTGGATCCTAATCGGCTACTTCGCCGCGATCCCACGGCAGCTGGAAGAGGCAGCACTGGTGGATGGTGCGACTTACCTTCAGATGCTCATCCGGGTCTTCCTCCCCGTTGCCCTGCCAGGTCTGGTAGCAGCCACACTCTTTGCCTTTACATTGTCCTGGGCGAGTTTTCTTTACCCAATGGCGCTGATCTATACCTCGGCGGAGCAGGTGCTAACGGCTGGCGTTGTCTCCACCCTCATCAGGGGAGATGTCTACCATTGGGGAGGGCTTATGGCTGGAGCTCTCCTCGCATGCCTTCCTCCGGTCATCTTTTACGTCTTCCTCATGGACTACTATATCTCTGGCCTCACTGCCGGAGCGACGAAGGGTTAAGGTAAAGCACATTTGGACGGGAATGGAAATTTTACATCCCATTTGTTATTGTTCAACGATTAGAATCAAGAATATCTTAGGAGGTGAAGCATGAATTTTCAACCCAAGGGAATTATTCCAGCAATGGTCACACCAGTAACTCCAGATGGAAAGATCCATGTCGAGGCTTTACGAAAGCTTACAAACTACCTGATCGAAGGAGGAGTTCACGGACTCTTTCCTGTAGGAAGCCAAGGAGAATTTTATGCCCTCACCTTTGAAGAGAAAAAGAAGGTCGTCGAGGTCGTCGTTGAAGAGACAAGAGGACGAGTTCCTGTTTATGCGGGTACAGGTGCTGTGACCACTCGCGAAGCCATTGCCCTCACAAAAATGGCAGAGGGAGCAGGTGCCAGCGCAGTCTCGGTGATCACACCCTACTTCATTCGTCCCAGTGATGCCGAGCTTATGGATTTTTATACTTCGATAGCAAAATCAACGAGACTTCCTGTTCTTCTCTATAATAATCCTCAACGGACAGGAATAAACATCACAGCAGACTTTGTTGTCCGCGCCTCAAAAGTGGACAATATTGTCGGCATCAAAGACTCTTCTGGAGACTTGACACTCACTGCAGAATATATTCGAAGAACGGATGAAAAGTTCTCTGTTTTGGCAGGCCGCGATACTCTCATCTATGGAACTCTTTGTTATGGAGGAAAAGGGGCGATCGCTGCAACGGCCAATGTCGCCCCTAAGGTTGTTGTTGAAATTTATGAGGCCTTTCAAGCCGCAGACTTGGAGCGATCCCTTGAGGCCCAATTTCGTTTGGCTCCACTTCGTTTAGCCTTTGATCTCGGAACCTTTCCTGTGGTGATTAAAGAGGCCCTCAATCTGATCGGGATCGAGGCCGGAGTCGGAGTTCCACCCGTGGGAGGAATAAGTTCTAAGGCCAAAGAAGAGCTCAAGGAGATCTTAAAGAATATGAAACTGTTATAGATGAGTTGAACTCGAAACCCTAAACTTGAAACCCTAAACTCTAAACAAACTCAAATGTCCCTGCCTACCGGCAGGCAGGCAAGACACAAAAGTCAAAACCTTATGAGTTAGAAGATATTGCGTTCAATTGTTAGGGTCAGAATTACCTTTTGAGTTTTATATTTTGGATTTGTTTAGGATTTAGAGTTTAGTGTTTAGAGTTTAAACAATTTCGGATTTGAATTTTTCAATTTTGGAGGAGATATGAGCTGGGCAGGTCTGAGAAAAAGAGTTTTGGCAGGAGAGTGTGTGTATGGGACAATGATCCGACAGGCACGGGATCCAGGAGCGCCGACCGTTTTTGCTGCTGCAGGCTATAACTTTGTCTTCATTGACATGGAACACGGTATTTATAACATGGAGACCGTTGCAGATCTCATCAGAGGTGCTAAATCTGCTGGAATTGCACCGATCATCAGAGTTCCACGGTTGGAGACATTCTTCATCTCAAGGGTTCTCGACGCTGGCGCCGAGGGAATTATGGTTCCCATGACCTCTACCAGAGAACAGGCAGAGACGATCGTGCGTTACAGCAAGTATACTCCGTTGGGACAGCGTGGATATGGCGCCCAGTCAGGCCAGACAGACTACAGACCATTGAAGGCTGCTGAATTTATGAAAGAAGCAAATGAGCATACCTTCATCATCGCACAGATCGAAACGAAAGAAGCGATCGAAAACATCGATTCGATCCTCGAAATCGAAGGAATCGATGTAGGGCTGATAGGCCCGAATGATCTTTCCATCTCGATGGGGATCCCGGATCAATTGGGTTCGGAGAAATTGGTAAAAGCGATCGATAGAGTTGTCGAATCTGCAAAGAAGAGAGGAAAGGCCTCAGGAATTCATATTGGTAATATCGAGGCACTCAAGAAATGGCGGGCAAAGGGCATGACTGTCCTGGCCTATTCAACAGACCTCGGGTTTATGTATAGCGCCTCCAAATCGAGCCTCGAAGAACTGAAACAGTCCTGATCATTAGATGTTAAGCAGATGAGCTGGATTGTCCTGGACCATCTTCTTAAGATCTTCTTTTGGAATCCCTTTCTCAAAAA
>CAZFJD010000379.1:0-2755 GCA_964518775.1 uncultured Syntrophaceae bacterium | reverse complement strand
TTTCTTTGGAGCCATATCCTCTAATCAATTCCTTTCTAATCATTTTTCTTCTTCTTGAAAAAATCCATATTGTCATTCATAACGGCCTTCCTTTAGAACATATGTTCTATAGGGGTCTTTAGGGCCTGTTCCCATCTCGGCAAGCACCCCATCTGTAACCAGTTTCCGCAAGCGTGTTCTTGCTGTGCGGTCGGATGTTTTCCAAAATCTGGCGGCTTCTTGCGTGGAGATATTGCCTCTTTGGGAAAGATAACGGATAAACTGATTATGCCAATCAGGCCGTATGGGGACGGCAACTCTTGTTCCAAAGAGAGTGACTCGGAAGTTTGTTCCTATTTCTTCAAATCTGGGTGGTTTTAAGCCTGCTTCAGTACACACTGCAATCATTCTTCCAATGCCAGACCCCCACTGCTCGATAAGCCCCAATTCCCGAAAAGTCCGCCCAATCACTCTATTCCGCAAGCGAGAAACTCCTGAAAGGGCGGCCTCGATTGTTAAGCCGAAGGGTAATAGGCCAGGATTTGTGATTTCAATACGGTCATCAAAGATTGCCAGCTTCGTGTTAGTGCCGCTTATTGAATAATCTGCATGGACAACAGCATTGATAATAGCTTCTCGGACTGCTGTAGAAGGATACTCGGATCGTTCTTTGCGGCGGATTCGACCAATTTCGATGCCCTGCAGAGTATGTCGTTCAACAAAAGAAACGGCGCTTTCAACGGCTTTCGGGAGATATTCCTCGATTTCTGTCTGATCGATAAATCTTGATGTATCAATTCCCCGAAATCGAGCACAGCGAATATTTGCATCTGGGAAAAGGCGACGACGGTTCTTCCCGAAGAGAAGTACAGCACCATTGGTAGGAACTTCTCGGCCTCTGTATTCCACAACAAGACCAAGGGATTTTCGTTCAGGAGAATTAAGAGGACGTGATACGGCTGCGAAGAACTCGGAAGCTGCTCGGAAGTCAACCTCTTCCGAGCTCGCTTCCGTGCATGGTTGTTCATCGAAGAAGGTATTACGGGCCAGGAGACGAATTTCACCAATCATTTCAGGTCCTGCCCGCCGATTTGTTGATCCTAAACGAATGTAGACACCTGACTCCGATCCTTCTGATCGGACATAATAAGGACCAATGGCATGGGGTATAATGACCACAATGACTTCCCGATCACGCCAGGAATGAATTTGAATATCAGGGATGAGAAGGGGTCGAATTCCGTCTGCAAATGCATTGGCAAGACGTTCTTCTTCTGCCAACGGATCCTTTACACCAACTACCTCTTTCGTTCGATCGCGAACACCTATAACAATGGACCCACCCGCAGTATTTGCAAAGGCGACAGCAGTCTGAACGATGTGTTGCAGGAATTTACAATTTTCCTTAAATTCGAGCGTCTTGCCTTCATCCCTGGCCAGATAAGATTGAATCATTCAAGGTATCTCCTTAATATAGGGTCACAAAATCCTTTGTTCAATAACTTCTAAAGGAATAAGGGATTTCATTTAACCACCTCAAGGTTATCACAAATTGTGATATCCCTGGCATATCCAACATCTAAGTCTTTTCTATTTTACATGAAGCAAATAGAATAATTTTCAAATTTTCTTAACCAACCCTTTCTCCTTAAAACTGAAAAACCCGTTTTTGCCAACAATTATATGGTCTATAACTTCGACTCCCAAAATCTTACCGGCTTCTGTCAATCTTTTTGTAATTGTTAAATCATCCTCTGAAGGTTCGGGGTCACCGGAAGGATGGTTATGGGCTAAAACTACCGAAGCAGCACTATGCACAATCGCATCTTTAAAGACTTCTCTTGGATGAACTAAGCTGGCATTGAGGGTGCCAACTGAGACAGTGGATATGCCAATAATTTTATTACGGGGATTCAGGAGGATGAGCTTAAAATGCTCCTTTGCTTTGTCCTTGATACCTGCGCGAATCGCTTTTACAACAGTTTCAGGATTTTTGATATCAAAATTTATCAATTCTGGTTCTAAGTCTTCTCTCCTGCCAAGCTCAAAACATGCTTTGATTTGGGCTGCTTTGGCAAGGCCGATTCCCTTTATTTGAGAGAGTTCCTCTATGGTTGCTTGACTTATTGCCTTGATATTGCCAAACTTTGCCAATAATTCCTGTGCGATATTCATTACAGATTTTTTTGGAATACCCCGTCCAATCACCAGAGCCAACAGCTCTTGGGCTGAAAGCGCCTCTGGTCCAAATTTTTGAAGCCTTTCCCGAGGCCTCTCTTGTCTTGGAAGATCACGAACAGTAAAAGAGGTTTCTTTGGCCATCAAAAACCTCCTCTTGTCTTTACAAAATCAATCACCTCTTTGGCCAATCGAATGGCATTCTTTGCATCGTTTTCATCAAAAGCCTTTGAAGGAATGCCTCCGGGTAAGACATTAGGATATCTTGTTGCGATATAATATTTATCAAGGGGGCCTGCTATCGTTTCTAATTGCTTAAATCCTGGATCAAATGTTTGAGCGTCCTTACACAATTCCGCCACTGAATGGCCCCAAACCTCTTCAGCCCCCTTTGAAAAAAGGTAAGCCTTCAATGCCTTTTCCGCCGATTGTTGAGCCAAGAAACAGGCAACATTGTATCTTCTTCCCGAAAGGTTAAATTCTGCATCATTAAGATCCTGCTCCCCTTGGAAAAGCCATCGACGGCCCTCAACGACTGGCTCCAACTTCATATAGTAGTCTCCCTTCTTTGACAGCCCTCTTTAGAAAGGGATTTGTC
>CAZFJD010000378.1:0-2759 GCA_964518775.1 uncultured Syntrophaceae bacterium | reverse complement strand
TCCTCCTTCTCACCGTCTATTCGATGGGGCTTGGAGTTCCGTTCTTTCTCTCCTCCTTGGCCTTCAACTCCTTTCTTTCTGCCTTTGAAAGGATAAAGCAATATATGAGGGTCGTTACCATCATCAGCGGATTTTTCCTGATCGGCATTGGCATCCTCTTGCTGACTGATACTTTCAGGGAAATCAACACCTATCTGAATATCCTCACCAATCCCTAACCCCCGGCTTCACCGGGAAATTCTAAATCCTAATTTCGAAATCCTAAACAAATTTTACATGACGACTACGTCACCCACCAACCATGAAAATTGATAATCCCCCCACCCCCCTTTGCTAAAGGGGGGTGGGGGGGATTTGAAGCCGACAGGCAGGCGCAGGCACGAATTTCGTGCTTCGGATTTTATTAAAAGCCTTATTGTCTGACACTCGTCAAAGCGAAGATTCCAGCCAGGCCGAAGAGGAACGTGGGTATCCAGGAAGAGAGAAGGGGTGAGAGAATCCCAGATTTGCCGAAAGAGAGGAAGATATAGAAAGTCACGCCATACCCAAAACCAATCATCACACTCAGTCCGATGCTCAACGCCACTCCTCCGGAACGACCGGTCTTCAGGGCGAAGGGGATACCGATCAGGACCATAATGAGATTCAACAAGGGGTAAGAGAGCTTGGAATAGAGATCAACGAGATACCGAGTAGGATCATAACCTGAGGATTGGATCTTTTGGATATAGGTTCGGAGTTCCGTGTAGCTCATTTCTTTTGACTGTCGCTCGATGGCTTGAAAGGATTCCCAGCTTTCGGGTAGGTCCAACTCCATTTCCCTAAAAGGGGTCAACCGCATCCCACCATCCTCATCAAAGTCTCTCACGGCTCCCTCATAAAGCTGCCATTTTCCATTCACCCACTTTGCATTCCGGGCATCAATCCGTCGAATACATCGAAAGCGCTTGTCGAACTGATAAAGAGTGAGGCCCTGCAAAATTCTTTTTTCTGGGTCGAGAAGTTGAACCTTATAAATGCGCTGATCACTCCGGTACCAGATCTTATAGTTCTTGAAGAAACTCGAGGGCTTCTCCTTTCTCACCTCAACTGACAGGAGGTAACGGACCCTCTGATTGGTCAAAGGGACGAGGTATTCGTTGGCCAAGAAAGAGCAGAAAGCGATGAGGAAAGCAATTAGTAGCAGGGGGAACGTGATCCGATAGAGGCTGACCCCACCTGCCTTCATTGCAGTGATCTCACTATGCCGGGAAAGAATGCCGAGCGTGAGAAGGGTGGCCAGCAGTACAGCATAGGGAAGAGTCCACTGAAAGGTCACTTCTGGAACCTTATAGAGGAGGTACTCAAAGATTAGATGAACAGGGGCCTGGTGCTTGATGAAGAGATCCATCTTCTGGAAGAAGAGGACAACCACATAGATAAGGATCAGGCTGCTGAGGCTTAGCCCCAGTATCTTTAGGTACTCACGAACCACATACTTTTGCAGGACCCGATAATTTTCAAACATCGCCGATTGTTCCCTTCCACTGCCTTTGGATGAAATAGATGGCTTGATTCAACCATATCGATGGCTTGAAGGGCGACTCTTTGGCAGCCTTGATCAAAAGGTAGATGCCAAGCCCCCCAAAGAGAAAGTTGGGTGCCCAGCCTGCCAAGAAGGCTGGAACGGTGTGACGGAGGGCCAATATCTCGGAGGCGGTGAGGGAGATATAATAAGCCAATAGGATGAGAATGCTCAGGATGAATCCATAAGACCGGCCTGAACGACGAGGTTGAATTCCCAGCGGAACGCCGATCAAACCGAAGATGACGCATGCAAAGGGGATGGCATATCGCTTGTGAAGTTCCACCTCCTGAGGCGTAATATCCTCCCCTAAGCTCACCTTTTTTTCTATCCTCTCCTGGAGATCGCCAATGGACATCTCATGTTCTCTCAATTTCTTGCCCATGCCCGTAAAAGCCTTAGTGAGCTCGAGTCTCAAATTATAAACGTTGAACTGGACTTTTTGGTAGATATTGGTTCTTGGCTCAAACCGATGGATAACTCCGTCGAAGAGCCTTAAGATGACCTCCTGAGACTTAGGATCATTTGTCAGGAATCCTTCCTTAGCAAAAATGGTATTGATTTTCTCCTTCTCTCTTTCATCGTGGATCAGAATTCCCTCCATCTTCTTCCCTTGGATCGGGACCTTGTCCACATAGACCACTAAGCCGTCAAAGGTATCGTTAAAGACTCGCTCCTTGATCTCAACGTCTGCTTTGGACTGGGCGATCAGATAGAGGGTTGACTTAAATCCGAGGTTTCCCCAAGGAAGGCCATAAAAGACTAAGAATGCAGTGACAAGATAAGCGGCGATAGAGAAAAGAGACACAGGTAGAAAAAGTTGATACAGGCTCATGCCGGACGCTTTAAAGGCAGTGATTTCGCTGTCGCCTGATAGCCTTCCAAAAGCCAGGAGGATTGCTAAGAGGACGGCCATGGGGATGGTGAAGATAAGGAAAGATGGGGAAATGAAGAGGAGGAGCATCAAGATCTTAGAAAGGCTAACCCCCCTCGTCACAATCAGTTCGATCAGTTTGAGAATCTTATCCATGAGGAGGATGCCTGTGAAGATCATCAGGCCGATGAAAAATATGGGGAGAATCTCCTTTAGAACATATAGGTAAGTCGTCTTTTTCATTTCTTAATTATTCTACGGGAGGACAGGGGGGATGTCAATCCTTCGACAAGCTCAGGACAGGTCCTTCGACAAGCTCAG
>CAZFJD010000377.1:0-2770 GCA_964518775.1 uncultured Syntrophaceae bacterium | reverse complement strand
GGCCCATGCTCATGTCAGGGGCATTGATGGGCGGAATGCCAGCCATCATCCTCTATTTGTTGCTGCAGAGGCTGTTGGTACAAGGGCTGACAGCTGGCGCAGTCAAAGAGTAACGATAGACAACCGACGATGAACGATGTACGAAAGACGATGGACCAGGAGCGATAGAGATTAGATAGTTCAGAGTTCATGGTTCAGAGTTCATACTCTATAGTTCATCGTTCAAAGTTTAGAGTTTGGGGCAAGAGGAATGAAACTGAAAGGGCGGGTGGCAATTGTAACGGGGGGAGCGAGAG
Organism: uncultured Syntrophaceae bacterium; assembly: GCA_964518775.1. Lineage (GTDB taxonomy): Bacteria > Desulfobacterota > BSN033 > BSN033 > UBA1163 > JACAEX01. The sequence continues at coordinate 2,474 of CAZFJD010000377.1, read as the reverse complement.
GGATAGGAATGGCCATCGCCTCAACTTTCGCCAGGGAAGGATCAAAGGTCGCCATCATCGATTCGGATAAAGAGAGATTGGAGGTAATTAAGAAGGAGATTGAGAAAGAAAATAAGGAGGTCATTACCATCCCCTGTGACATAACGAAGAGCTCTGATGTGAGGGAGATGATGGATCAGGTGCGAAGGGCTTTCGGCAGAATCGACATCTTGGTGAACAATGCCGGGATCATCAGAAGAGGGACGATTGAAACGGTCACCGAAGAAGATTGGGATCGGGTCATTGAGGTCAATCTAAAAGGTACATTCAACTGCTGTAAAACCGCAGTTGATATCATGAAACAGCAGGGCTATGGGAAAATCGTCAATGTTTCTTCAATCGCGGGAAAAATGGGAGATATTACTTCTGCGCCAGGATATGGACCGTCGAAGGCTGGTGTGGATGCTTTGACAAAGACCCTGGCAAGGCAACTGGCTCCATATGGGATCAATGTCAATGCTGTATCACCACATGCTATTGAAACCGAGATGAGTGCCCAATGGTCAGAGCAGAGGCGGAAGGAGATCATTGCTTCCATTCCACTCGGTCGTCTTGGAAGACCAGAGGATGTAGCAGAGGCAGTCCTATTCCTGGCTTCTGATGAGGCATCCTTTATCACTGGAGAGATTTTAGATGTAAATGGTGGGGCGTTGATGGACTGATTAAACGATGAACGATGGACGATGAACACAAAAATAAAAAAAGGGAAAATATATCTGAAATATTTTGATTTTCGTTCATTGTTCATGGTTCGTCGTGAAAAGGAGGAGATAAGATGAATAGGGATGAGATAGTCGTTGGAATTGTAATCTTCCTTTTCGGAGCGGTCACTGCCGTTCTCTCTTTAAGAATGCCCATCGGAACCTTTCGAATTGCAGGGACGGGGATGTTTCCTCTATTTCTTGGAATACTCCTCATGATCTTATCAGGCGCCTTCATTTTAAAAATTTTCTTTCAGGGTAAGGAAGGGCAGGCAAAAAAAGAAGCCTCCATTGAATCTTCAGAGTCTCCAATACAAATGATCCTTTTTCTGGGAACAATGGCTTTAGCTACCCTGTTTTTCAATAAATTGGGATACCCACTCGTATCTTTCCTTTTGATGTTGAGTCTCTTAAGAATCCTGGGTATAAAAAGGTGGGGCCTAAACATTCTGATATCTGTGGTGACGGCGGTGGGTTCCTATCTTCTATTTGTTAAATGGCTTGACATTCCTATGCCAAAGGGATGGATTGGATTATGAAAAACAAGGTTGAGGTTAAGGATGAGGTTAGAGGTTAGAGGTTGGAGGACTGGGGTTCAAAATTATTCTTCATAGTTCATTGTTCATTGTTCATAGTTCATAGTTCATTGTTCATTGTTCATCGTTTGAGGTCGAGGATAGATGTTTGAATCGCTTCAACAATTAGCAAACGGCTTTGGAATCGCCGGAACGGTCCAAAACCTTTTTTACTGCCTGATCGGTTGCATCGTAGGAACCATCATCGGTGTACTCCCTGGAATCGGACCGATCGCTGGAATCGCCCTCCTTATTCCTGCTACCTTCGGTCTAAACCCCACTTCTGCCATCATTATGCTTGCTGGAATCTACTACGGGGCAATGTATGGAGGTTCTACCACCTCCATCCTCCTCAATGTACCTGGGGAGACGGCTTCTGTCATCACCTGTATCGATGGCTATAGAATGGCACAAAAAGGGAGGGCAGGCCCTGCTCTGGCCATCGTTGCCATTGGCTCTTTCATTGCTGGAACCATTGGAATATTCGGATTGGTCTTTCTGGCCCCACCTTTGGCAGAGGCGGCATTAGCCTTTGGTCCTCCTGAATATTTTTCCTTAATGGTCTTTGGCTTTATTGTTTTGAGCAATGTGACAGGCAAATCACTCCTCAAATCTCTCATGATGGCCATTATCGGACTGATCATCGGAACGATAGGAATCGATCCTGTTACTGGAAATGCTCGTTTTGCCTTCGGCTCCACCTACCTTCTCGGAGGGGTCGAATTTGTTGCTGTCGCCATTGGGCTCTTCGGAATTGGAGAGGTCTTAGTCAATGTCAATCAACCTTCGGATCTGTTAGACCAAGGAGTTATCATGCCGCGCCTGAGAGAACTTTACCCCTCTTTTCAAGATTTAAAGAAATCGATTGGTGCAATTCTGAGAGGGACGGCATCTGGATTTGGCATAGGTTTGGTTCCCGGACCCGCACCGGTCATTGCCACCTATGCCTCTTATATGATCGAGAGGAAGGTTTCTAAACACCCTGAGGAGTTTGGTAAGGGAGCGATTGAAGGAGTGGCTGGCCCTGAGTCTGCCAATAACTCCGCCTGTCAGGCAGCCTTCATTCCTCTCTTCGTCCTTGGAATTCCTTTCGCTCCTCCAACGGCCATTCTTCTTGGTGCCCTTCTCATCCATGGAGTCTCGCCAGGACCATTAATGA
>CAZFJD010000376.1:0-2776 GCA_964518775.1 uncultured Syntrophaceae bacterium | reverse complement strand
CGGAGCAGAAGTCCATGAGGAAACGCATTGTAAAAATCCACACGATCAGTTTGCCTTGGATGGCTTCTTTGACCTCCATGTTGGGACTCGCAACGGCAAGCGTGATAAAAGCTATGAGCGCAACGCCGGTGACGCCATACGTTTCGAAACCGTCTGCTGTGGGGCCAACGCTGTCGCCCGCATTATCACCTGTGCAGTCAGCAATGACGCCCGGGTTACGGGGGTCATCTTCCTTCACCTTGAAAACGATCTTCATGAGGTCGGACCCGATATCAGCGATCTTGGTGAAGATACCGCCGGCGATACGGAGTGCCGATGCGCCCAAAGACTCACCAATGGCGAATCCCAGAAAGCAGTACCCGACGATGTTGCGGGGTACGAAGAGCAGAATGATGACCATCATGACCAGTTCAAGAGAAATAAGGAAAAGTCCCACGCTCATACCGGAGCGAAGGGGAATGTTCACCACATCCCAAGGCTTCCCCGCCAGCGAGGCAAAAGCAGTACGGGCGTTGGCATAGGTGTTGATCCGGATACCGTACCAGGCCACACTGTAAGAACCGCCCATACCCACCACTGAAAAGAGCAGAACCAGCAGAAGTGTGGGAATCCCCTCGCCCTTTAAAGCAAGGAAATAGAAAGTCATGGCGGCAGCAATGAAGAGAAACAGCATGACAAGAAATTTGCCCTGCTGAATCAGATAGGTTCGGCAGGTCTGGAAGATGGTTTCAGCTACCTTGAGCATTGATTCATGGGCTCTTAACCTCTTGACTTGGTAACGTAGAAACAAACTGATGCCCAGTGTACCAGCGATGATGCATGCACCGTAGAACAGAAGATCCCATGGGTTTATGCCTCCCAACATGGTATAAGGAGCACCCTTATGCAAGTCGGGTATTGCGAGATCCGCCTCGCTCGCAAATACTACGAGCGGGATAAACAGATATGCCACCACCATCAACAACATTCGCTTCAACCTTACAATTTCCAGTTTCATCATGCCTTCTCCTGAAATCAAAAATATCGAATAAATATAATTTAATGTTTTTGGGAAATCAAGAATTTTTTCACAAATTCCGCCCTGGTGTACAAAAACGTACACCAAAGCAAATAACATACTCATTTTACTTAGGTTCTTTTCGTCTTATAAATAGCGGCTTGATAGTAATAGAGGTTCTAAGGTAACCTTAACCTAAGGCCCAGACCAACCCCGTAATCGCACCCAATGGGATGGAGATGTAGGGGTTACAGGTGAGGGTTCAGGAGCTTCCAATATACCGTGTGAGGTAGCTCAAACCAAATCCTGCTAAACCACCCACGGTTACACCAAGCAAAACCTTCAGAATCATCCGTACCTCCGTTTTAAATAAGTTTAGCATCCCATCCGTTGTAAAGCAAGGAACCCGGAGGATTTGACCCGTTCGGCGGCGACAAGCTTTGCCTCGTAGGATAGTGTAGGAAGCGCCGCTCAGGGTCAACCCTGAGCAAGCCTTGGCCTTCAGGCCGGGGGGTCGAAGGGTTGACTTGAATAGTAATCTTAATTGAGATAAGTTTAAAACCATGGCTTCGCTGATCATCCTTCTCCTCATTGGGATCATTGCCGTTTCCACTGCATCGATCTTCATCAAACTCTGTGATGCGCCAGCCTTGATCATTTCAACCTACAGGATGGTCCTTGCCTCCCTGATCCTGATGCCATGGGCCAGTTATCATAAGGTCTGGAAAGGATGGGGGAAGAGAGATGTCGCATGGCTCACCTTTTCTGGCGTCTTTCTAAGCCTCCATTTCGCCTCGTGGATCGCCTCACTCAAATATACTTCTGTTGCCAGTTCAGTGGTCCTGGTCACGACGCATCCGATATTTGTTGGAATAGGATCTCGGCTCTTCTTAAAGGAACGACTCGGCTTCAATTTAGTATTAGGGATTGTTCTCTCCGTATTGGGCAGCGGATTGATCGGTTATGGAGATATGGCCTTATCAAAAGAGGCATTAATCGGAGATGGATTGGCTCTCTTAGGTGCTCTCACCGCCTCTGGATATTTTCTAGTAGGGAGAAAGATGAGAAAGAATCAGGATCTCCTCTCTTATATTTTTCCAGTCTATTCAACAGCTGGATTGATATTGATTATCTTCTCCCTCCTCTTTCAAAAACCCTTCTTTGGATATTCCTCTTCCACCTATCTTCTCTTCTTCCTTCTTGCCATCATTCCCCAATTAATCGGTCATACAACATTCAATTGGGCCCTGAAATACCTTCCGGCATCCATGGTGGCGATCACCATTTTAGGTGAACCTGTGGGATCTACAATCCTCGCATACTTTATTCTTGGCGAAGGCCTGACTTTCTGGAAAATCTTGGGAGGCATATCGATCTTTGTTGGAATTTTGATTGCCCTTGCCCCTCACCCCATCCCTCTCCCCACGCATGGGGAGAGGGGAGGGTGAGGGGAATTTAGATTGCGCCCATATTGTGCATTTAGTAATATGATATACAGAGGTAACCAATATGAAATTTGTTGTTCATGAACATCATTCGACTCGTCTCCATTACGATTTTCGTCTGGAGATCGCGGGAGTGCTCAAATCATGGGCCATTCCAAAAGGGCCTTCCATGAATCCTGCGGATAAGAGACTTGCTGTCATGGTGGAAGATCACCCTCTCGAATATAGAGAGTTTGAGGGGATTATCCCTGAAGGACACTATGGGGCTGGGCCAGTCCTCATCTGGGATTCAGGCAAGTTTCAACCAGAGGCAGACCCGGAAACGGCATTGGAA
>CAZFJD010000375.1:0-2798 GCA_964518775.1 uncultured Syntrophaceae bacterium | reverse complement strand
GCTAACACACCACTCTGCATCGCCTCAGCGATCCCCTTTTCGACAGCGGGAACAAAATTCCTGGGGACGTTCATCCCGGTGAGGGCATTTTCGAATTCAAACCCCTCCCCTCGGGCCAGAGGAGAAATGTCGAAATGGACTTCAGCAAACTGCCCCCGGCCACCCGTCTGCTTCTTATGCCGATAGATCACCCCGGTCTTTGTCCCACGGATCGTCTCTTTATAGGGAACCTTCGGGACGCTGAGGTTGACCTCCACGCCAAACTTCCTTTTCAATTTTTCGATGATGACCTCCACATGGGTCTGTCCCACTCCAGAGAGGAGGATCTCACCAGTCTGTTCATCTCTACCGAGCATCATGGTCGGATCCTCTTCGTGAATGCGCGCCAGTGAGGAGGTGATCTTATCCTCATCCCCTTTGGTTTTAGGTGTCAGTGCATAAGTGATCATGGGGAGAGGATGCTTCGTTTCCTCGAAAAGGATGGGTTTCTTCTCATCGGAGAATGTGTCTCCGGTCGTCGTCTCTTTAAGTTTGGCGACCGCAACGATATCACCGACGGTTGCAAATCCAACTGGTTTCTGCTTCTTTCCCTCCAACAAAAAGATCTGGCCGATTCTTTCTTTCACATCCTTCGTGGAATTATAGACAACAGAGTCGGCATTGATGCTTCCAGAATAGACCCTGAACAGGTTCAGTTTTCCTGCAAAGGGATCTGCGATCGTCTTGAAAACAAAAGCAGAAAACGGGCCATCCTCTTTAGGCTCCCGGGTTTCGGGCTCTCTTGTCTTCATGTTTTTCCCTTGAACCGGACCTCTCTCCAGAGGTGAGGGAAAACAGCAGGTCAGGAGGCCTAAAAGGGGCTGGATACCAATATTTCGGATGGAAGACCCACACAAGGCAGGAACGAGTTTTCTCTCCATCGTCCCTTTCCGAAGACATTGAATGATTTCCTCCATGGAGATCTCTCCGGACTCCAAGTATTTTTCCATCAGGCGATCGTCCATTTCGACGACGGCCTCGATCAACTTCTCACGGAGACGATCCACCTCCTCTTTCATATCGGCTGGGACATCTTTGAGTTCGAACTGCCCGCTCCCATCCTCTCGATAGACATAGGCCTTCCTCCCAATTAAATCCACCATCCCCCTAAAATTTCCTTGGCTCCCAATAGGAAGTTGGACAGGAATCGCGGGCTGGGAAGGAAAGGCCCTTCTCACCTCCTCAACGACTTTGAGATAATCAGACCGCTCCATATCCATCTTGCTGACATAGAGTATCCGTGGCACTCCAAACTCATTGGCATATCCCCACACGGTCTCCGTTTGAACCTTAACCCCGGAATTTCCTCCGATGACGATGATCGCTCCATCCACAACCCTCATCGAAGCCTTTGCTTCGGCGATGAAGTTTGCATATCCAGGCGTATCGATGATATGAAACTTATGTTTATCCCATTCGAAGTGGGAGAGGGACGCGCTGATGCTGATCTTTCGGTTGACCTCCTCCGGTTCAAAATCCATCATCGAAGAGCCATCGTCAACGCGGCCCAGCCGATTATTCTCTCCTGTATCAAAGAGGATCGCTTCAGCTAAAGAGGTCTTTCCCTCTCCGCCGTGGCCGAAGGTTCCTATATTTCGAATGTGAGCCGGTTCAAAGCGCTTCATCTGATCTCCTTTCTTTCATTTACAAAAAAGTGATAAGAAGTTACCTGTTAACTTACTTTTTTCTAACATAAAAGTCAACCCTTCGACTCCCCAGCATAAATGCTGGGGCTTGCTCAGGGTTGACCCTGAGCGGGGCTTTACACCCCGCCCTGAAGGGCGGGGCTTGGCGCCGCCGAATGGGTCAACCCTGGGTCGTTGACACTCCTCTTTGATTCACTTAGAATGTTTCGCACGGAGGAATGGGGATGAAGAGCAATGTCTTTTTCGCTGATCTGAAGGCGAGTTCTGGAAAGAATCTATTGAATAAATTGGATACGCTATTGGATCGTACGGACCTGAAAGGAAAGATCGGGGAAAGGGATCTCGTGGCAATCAAGCTCCATTTCGGCGAAAAGGGGAATACGGCCTTTGTTCGACCCATCTTTTTACGAAAGATTGTGGATCGAGTCAAGCAATGCAAAGGGAAGCCTTTTTTAACTGACACGAATACCCTTTATACCGGAGCCCGATCAGAAGCCATCTCCCATTTGACAACTGCTTATGAGAACGGATTCACGGAGTCAGTGGTCGGCGCCCCTCTCATCATCGCCGATGGCTTGAGGGGAAACAGTGCCACGAAGGTGCGAATTGATAAACCCATTTTTAAGACGGTCTCCATTGCCCATGAGATCTATATGGCGGATGTGCTCATCTGCGTCACCCATTTCACAGGCCATGAGCTATCCGGATTTGGTGGAGCATTGAAGAATCTGGGGATGGGATGTTCCTCCCGTGAAGGAAAATTAAGTCAGCATTCCAATATCTCCCCTAAAGTCAAAGCAAAGGTTTGTAAAGGATGTGAGCTCTGTCTCAGCTGGTGCCCTCTGGAAGCGATCTCAATACATCCACCTTTATCCGGGAATAAAGATAAGTATGGTATCGCTTTTATCGATCCTGAAAAATGCATCGGGTGTGGAGAATGTATCCTCCCTTGTCCGACAGGGGCTATCCAGATCCAATGGAACGAAACGATTCCTATCTTTCAGAAGAAGATGGTGGAACATGCCTACGGAGCGGTTCAGAAGAAAAAAGGAAGAGTCCTCTACCTCAACTTCCTCACACAGATCTCACCTGCCTGCGATTGTAATAGCTACT
>CAZFJD010000374.1:0-2802 GCA_964518775.1 uncultured Syntrophaceae bacterium | reverse complement strand
GGCCGATTTGAAGAGCTTCCCTCTCGCGAGATGGTCGATTTTCTTTCGGGAAGGGATGTGAAAGGGATCCGGCCATGCGATGAACGATTGATTTCCTATGATCTATGGGGAAATCGGGCCCACGTCCTCATGCTCTACCGTCAAGGCATCCTTTCAAAGCAGGATGGGAAGAAGATCCTCAAAGGATTGAGGGAATTAGAGACGCTTTATCAAAAAGGAAAGTTCAAATTGGACCCCTCTAAAGAAGATGTCCACTCCAACATTGAAAGTTTTCTCATTGAGCGTTTGGGCATTGAGTTTGGAGGAAAGGTCCATACGGGCAGGAGTCGGAACGACCAGATTGCCCTCGATATGCGTCTCTACCTTCGGGACCAGGTTTTAGAGTTTGTCGAAGGGTTGGTTTTCCTAATGGATGGGCTTCTTCAACGAGCGGAGGAACATCGCTTCACCATCATGCCTGGCTATACACACCATCAGCACGCTGTGGCGACCACCTTTGGTCATCTCCTTCTCTCCTTCGCCGAACCACTGCAACGAGATGTTCAAAGGTTTGTCCACTGGTTCGATCTCTTCAACAAGAATCCTTTGGGAGCGGCTGCCGGCTATGGAACTACTTTCGATCTGGATCGGAAGTTGACATCGAAGCTTCTCGGATTTGATGGTCCCACAGAAAATGTCACCGATCCCATCACCCAACGGTGGGAGCCTGAGGTGGAACTGGCCTATGCCGTGTCCGTAATGATGGACCATCTCTCAACGATGGCCCAAACGTTGATCCTTTTGTCCACCCGTGAATTTGACATGGTGCGACTGAGCGATCGACATTGCACTGGCAGTTCCGTCATGCCCCAGAAGCGAAATCCCTGTTCTTTAGAGGTGATTAAAGCCAAGACCTCCTTTGCTCATGGAATGGTGGTAAGCCTCCTCTCCGCCGGCAAGGCACTGTTCATGGGATACAATCGCGATACGCAGTGGACGAAGTACTGGATCATGGATCTTGTGGAAGAATCTAAACCCTCTCTCTTGGTCATGACAGATGTGATACGACTTCTAAAGGTCAACAAGACTCAGATGTTCAAGCACGCCCAAGAAGAGTTTGCCGGCGCCACACCTCTCATGGAATGGATGGTCTGCTCCTTTGGCCTTCCTTTACGAAGAGCGAAGATGGTCTTGGAGAAGGCTGTTAAGTATTCGGAGAAGGTTGGGGAAGGGGAGGTTTCGTATGGAAGTCTGAAGAGGGCCCTCGGTGAGACAAAGATAAATATCCCGATTACTGAAGAGGATGTGAAAAAGATTCAAAGACCGGAAAGCACTTTGGTTCGAATGAAATCCGCTGGCATGCCCTCTGAAAAGAGGGTGAAAGAACATATCGCTTCACTTCGTGAAAAGGTAAAAGCCAACAAGAATTGGTTGATCTCTAAACAAAGAATGATTGAAAGGGCAAAGACAATGCTTGCTAAGATGGAGAGAGGAATAGTCTCGTAGTGTCATAGTCCGGTAGTCTGATGGTCGAAGCCCTTACGAGTACAGGACTACCCGACTAACGACGATATCAGTGAATTCTTATGAAATACGGAAAGCTGACAGATAGAGAGTTAGAGTTCATCAAAGGAATTGTGGGATCCGAAAGGATGACCATGGGCGAGTCGGTTCTTGATCTCCATGGAAAGGATGAATCTTTTCACCCAAAACGAAGGCCTGATCTTGTGGTCTGGCCGCTCCGTGCAGAAGAGATCAGCTCAATTCTAAAGATGGCCAATGAGAAACGGATTCCTGTGACCCCATGGGGTGCCGGAACCAGTGTGGAAGGCAACCCCAACCCGGTGGAAGGAGGGATCGTCTTAGATCTTCAACAGATGAATCGCATCGTGGAGTTAAGAACAGAAGATCTTCAAGTCCGTGTCGAAGCAGGGGTCATTTATAAGGAATTGAATCAATATCTCTCCCGTTATGGTCTTTTCTTTCCACCCGATCCTGGAGCAGCAGCGACCATTGGTGGCATGGTGGGGAATAATGCGAGCGGGATCCGGACGATCAAGTATGGCTCCACCAAGGACTTCGTTCTCAATATGGTGGTTGTCTTACCTTCCGGTGAGATCATCCGGACAGGCTCGAATGCTGCGAAGAGCTCCTCAGGATATGATCTCTGCCGACTCTTCGTGGGATCCGAAGGAACACTGGGAGTGGTGACAGAAGTCACTCTTCGTCTGATCGGCATTCCGCCCGAGTTCATGGCTGCTGTCGTTCAATTCAATACGGTCCGTGAAGCGACTCATACTGTCTTTCAAATCATGCGGTCCGGACTGTCTCCGGCTGCTCTTGAACTCCTTGATCACCAGACCGTTCAGGTGGTCAACCGGTTTAAGAAGCTCCTCCTCGAAGAGAAACCGACCCTCTTCATTGAGTTTCACGGCACCAGTGCCGTCAGTTTGAAAGAGGACCTGGAATTTGTGAAAGAGATCTGCGCTGATAACGGCTCTCTCCGGTTCGATTCAGGAATTGGTAGGGATGAAAAAACCCGTCTCTGGGAGGCTCGGCACGATGTCCACGAAGCAATTAAAATGAACAATCTTGGGCTATCGTCTCTGATTATTGATACGGCTGTTCCGATTTCCAGATATCCGGATATGGTGGAGTGGGGACAGAGGGCCGTGGAAAGGAAAGGATTAAAAGGATATGCCTTCGGTCACGCCGGCAGCGGAAATCTCCATATGGAGATTTTGGGAGTTCTCGGCGACAAGGGGGAATGGCAGAGGGTCTTGGAGGCAGGAGAGGAGATTGTCAACTTCGCATTGGAATGCG
>CAZFJD010000373.1:1415-2810 GCA_964518775.1 uncultured Syntrophaceae bacterium | reverse complement strand
GGTTGGATCATGGCCCGCGAAAATGCCCCCCTCCTGATGACCAATACTTTTCTCTCTATTTCTAAAAATCCTTATGTCGTTCTTTTATTGATCAATGTCCTCCTCTTGATCTTGGGTTGTGTGATGGAGACGATAGCCGTCATGGTGATTCTCGTCCCCATCTTGACACCCCTTGTCCAATCCCTGGGGATCGACCTTGTCCATTTCGGTGTGATGATCACCCTCAACTTGATGATCGGGCTCTTGACTCCGCCTGTGGGAATGGTGATGTATGCTGTGGTAAGTATAGCAAAGGTGAGCGTAGTGGAGTTCACGAAAGAATGCTTTCCTTTTATGGTAGCTCTGTTTGTAGTACTAATATTAATCACGTATATCCCTTCGCTTGTTCTTTGGATTCCTAATCTGGTTTTCCAATTTATAACTCCATAGGAGATGAGGCACGTGAAAAAACAGATCATTGGAATCACGATGGGCGACCCTTCTGGGATCGGTCCAGAGCTCATCATCAAGGTTCTCTCCAAAAAGGATGCCTATCAATATTGCCGACCTTTTGTCATTGGCGATCCTAATGTAATGAGGGAGATTACCAGAGTTTTAGGAAGTGAGTTACAGGTGAATGCTATTCAGGGTATATTGGAGGCAAGATTCTTACCTTCTCATATTGATGTCCTGAGGCCGGAAGGTGTGAATCTTAACAAGATAGAATGGGGAAGGCTCGATCCTGCCATGGGAAAGGCGGCGGCCCTCTGTTTAGAAAAGGCCTACAGGATGGCTATGGAGAAAAAGATTGACGGGGTAGTATCCGCTCCTCTCAATAAAGAGGCCTTTCACCTTGCAGGATATGCTTATCTTGATGAGTTGGAATATCTGAGTGAAATCACTCGCAGCCCAGAACCCTTCGTCATAGGGGTGATGGATGCGATTTGGACGGTTACCCTGACCTTTCATATCCCTTTCCGTGAGATCGCTGACAGGATTAAGAGAGATAGGGTATTGAGGTACATCCATTTAATGGATCAGGTTTTGAAGCGAGTGGGATTTACCGATCCCAAGATCGGAGTCGCTGCATTGAATGTCCATGCAGGTGAGGGAGGACTGATCGGCCGTGAGGAGATCGATGAGATCAAACCGGGCATCGAAGAGGCCAGAAAATCGGGGATAAACGCTCACGGACCCTTTCCTGCTGATACGATATTCGTCAGGGCAATCGGTGGGGAGTTCAATGCCGTCGTTTGCATGTATCATGACCAAGCCAATATCGCCAGGAAGTTACATGCGAAGAGGAAAGGAGCGACTCTCTATATGGGTCTTCCGGTAGTATGCGGGACCACAGCCCACGGAACAGCCTTCGATATCGCAGGAAAAGGAGTGGCTGATCCAGGTAGCATGGAAGAG
>CAZFJD010000373.1:0-1405 GCA_964518775.1 uncultured Syntrophaceae bacterium | reverse complement strand
CTTTCTTCTTAAAAAATCATAGAAAGGAGGACAAAGAAATGGATAGGAATGGAAGAGCAAAATATTATGCAATCGTTTTAGGGTTAATCTTTTTAACCTCCATGGTGGGCTTCCTCATTTCCACCGATACCTCACAGGCTCAGGTCGAAATGACCATTGCCACCTTCCACCCCCGTACAGGAACGGCAGATGTGGAGGGACTATTCCATTACAAAGAACTGGTAGAGAAAGGCAGCAATGGCGCAATCAAAGTGAAGGTCTTCTTTGGTGGCACACTCGGAGGTGAAAGGGAGTTGGTGGAACAGCTCAAGCTCGGAACAGTCCATCTCTGCCTCGAAGGATGGGGAACCCGCGGGGCCTATCTGAAGAAGGTCATCCCATGGGGCGTTCCCTACCTCTTCTCCGATAAGGAGGACATCCAGGCGACCATCCGGGGAAGAATCGGTAAAGAGGTGAAAGAGACCTTTTTGAAAAACGGGATTGTCTGGAACGGAGAATATTTCCGCGGAAACCGGCAATTGACAACGAACCGTAAGGTCATGGTTCCAGCGGATATGAAGGGCATGAAGATCCGACTGCCTGAAACTCCGGAGTGGCTGGTCGTGTGGAAGGCTTTCGGCTGCCTCCCTGTGCCCATCCCTTCCCCGGAGATCTTCAGCTCTCTTCAGACAGGGGTCGTGGAGGCCCAAGAGAACCCTGTTTCCTCCAACTATAATGCAAGGCTCTGGGAAGTTCAGAAATATATGGCGATGACCAACCACATCGTCGATATTCAAGGCTACTTGTTGAGCAAGAAGTTCCTCGACACTCTTGATGAGAAGAACCGCCAGATCTGCATCAAGGCCGCCATCGACACGATGGAATGGTGCACTAAATTCTCCTTCGATCAAGAGGACAAACTTCTGAAGGAGATGGAGGCGAAGGGAATGACCGTCCTTCGGCCCAATCTTAAGCCATTTCGTGAAATTGCCCTGAGCACCATGGACTACTTCAAGAAGGTATGGGAACCCTGGGTCTACGAAGAGACGATGAAGGTGTTGTCGAAATAGATTAAAGGCGGGCCTTCTTCCCCGGAAGAATCGATATGAAAAAGCTCTATCAAAAAGTGCCAAATCTTTTTGAAATCCTTTCGATGATCTTTCTGGCTGGTATTCTGCTGGCTGTCGTCCTTCAGGTCTTCTTCAGATATGTGGCTCAACTTACCGTTCCTTGGACCGAGGAAGTGGCCCGCTATCTTGGCATCTGGATGGTCTTTATGGGTGCAGCAGTGGCTGTGGCCCATGAGGCCCATATCAAAATCACTTTTTTCCTCGAACGTCTCCCCGATGGGGTGAGGAAAATATTTAATCTCTCTATTGATGGTGTGATGTTTCTCTTCACCCTCATCGTCTTTCTCGGGAGCATT
>CAZFJD010000372.1:0-2817 GCA_964518775.1 uncultured Syntrophaceae bacterium | reverse complement strand
GCATCATCACCTCCAATGTCGATAACGATGCTGGCGGCATCACCACCTACTCCTTGGCCGGTGCATAATTTGGACTCAAACTGATCTGGTCTCTCGTCCCCATCATGATCGCCCTGATCGTCATTCAGGAGATGTGCTCCCGAATGGGTGTGGTGACCGGAAAAGGGCTCTCTGACCTCATTCGAGAAAAATTCGGCGCCAAGATCACCTTCTATTTGATGGTCGGTATGTTCTTGACCAATATGGGCAATGTCCTCTCCGAATTTGCAGGCGTGGCAGCAGGCATGGAGGTCTTTGGGGTGAATAAATTCGTCTCCGTTCCTATCAGCGCCTTTCTGGTGTGGTGGATGGTCGTGAAGGGAACTTACAAATCGGTGGAGAAGGCCTTTCTGATCGCCTGCCTCTTCTATATCTCCTATATCGTCACCGGCATCATCGTCAAACCCGATTGGGAGAACGTCATTGAACAGTTTTTGAATCCCCAGTTAAGTCTTAACCCTTCGGAGATGACCATGGTCATTGGCTTAGTGGGGACGACGATCGCTCCCTGGATGCAATTCTACCTTCAGGCTTCGATTGTGGAGAAAGGGATCAAGATAGAGGAGTATAAGTTCGCTCGATTCGATGTCGTTCTGGGATCGGTCGTCGTCCATATCGTCGCCTTCTTCATCATCCTGGTCTGCGCGGAAACCCTCTTCAAGACCGGAATACGAATCGAGACGGCCAAGGACGCGGCCCTTTCCCTCAAACCCTTGGCAGGGAAATACTGCACCTACCTCTTCGCCTTCGGCCTGGTCAATGCCTCCCTCTTTGCCGCTTCGATCCTTCCACTCTCCACGACCTACCTCATCTGTGAAGGCCTGGGCTGGGAGGCGGGGATTGACAAGAAGTTTGTGGAAGCCCCTCAGTTCTATGGGTTCTATTCCTTGATGATCTTTTTGGGAGCGGGGTTCATTCTTTATCCGAACCTTCCTCTGATCCAGATCATGTACTTTTCACAAGTGATCAATGGAATGGTCCTCCCGTTTGTCCTCATCTTCATGCTTCTCCTCATCAACGATAAGAAGTTGATGATGGGATATACGAATGGCCCCATCTTCAACACGATCGCCTGGGTGACGTCGATCGTGATCATCGGCTTCACTCTGCTTCTCTTTATTCAGATGATTTAAATCAGGTCAACAACGAGCTTTCCTGAGGAGGCGTTGCCATTCGCCATCCACCATCCCCTGAATCTTCTCGATGTCCTGATCCGTGAGATGGCTGAAACGGCCCTGAATTTTCAGGTATTCCTTCACCGGAGCAGGATGGCGCTCCTCATGAATGGTATAGGAGGTTCCGTTTTCGATCTCATATAGAGGAAAGACTTTCGATCGGACAGCCAACCTCGAAATCTGGATCGTACGTTCTGAAGAAATTCTCCAGCCTGGGGGGCAAGGAGAGAGGAGATGGATGAACCTGGTTCCACGGATCTTCTTCGTCTTTTCCATCTTTCGGAAGAAGTCCTCTGGATAGGCAATCGTGGCCGTGGCTGCATAGGGGATTCGGTGATCGGCGATGATCGCCATGATGTCTTTCTTGGGATTCTCCTTGGGCTGGTAAACAGGAGTGGTGGTCGTCCAGGCAAGCAAAGGCGTAGCTGAACTCTGTTGTGTGCCTGTGTTCATGTAACCCTCATTGTCGTTGCAGATGTAGATCATGTCTTCGTTTCTCTCTGCAGCGCCGGAGAGGGCTTGGAGCCCGATGTCGAAGGTCCCACCATCACCGGCCCATACCGCGACCTTGGTCTCATGATCACCCTTGATATCCAAAGCCGCTCGAACACCCGATGCGGTCGCACCTCCTGTCACAAAGCCCGCATGGATGACCGGGATTCGGAAGGTGGAGTAAGGCCAGAAGCCAGGGATGATGGACCAGCAGGAGGCTGGAATCACCATCACGGTCTTCTTCCCAAGGGCCTTCAGTGTAAGCCGCATGCCAACGGCTGCTCCACATCCAGCACAGGCGAGATGGCCATATCCCAGGGTCTCCTCCAGTGGGATCTTTCTTCTCTCCATCCTTTCCTCACCTCATTGATAATTGCATGGGATAAAGGTCAACGGTCTAAAGGTAAAGGTTAAGATGCCCGTTTCGTTTATGGGTTAGGTCGTCAGTCCTTTTTAACACATGACCTTTGGACATTAAACCAAACCGGCCTCCTAACCCTAACCTTAAACCTGAATTCATCTCTTAAGTCCTAACCAAAGAATCTCTTCTTTTGGCCGATCATGATCCAGTGTATATTGAATCGCCTCTTCAATAAGGCTCGGGGTGATATCCCTTCCACCCAATCCTGAGATGAATCCAAAGATTTGAGGTCTCGTCTCTTTGGGGTAGAGGGCAGCTCTCAATTCTTGGCAAAAGATGCCTCCCACTCCAGCAGAAAGGTTTCTGTCGATGATTGCTAACTTTTTTGTCCCCTTGATCGCTTCATAAATTTCTTCATCCGGGAAGGGTCGAAATCTCTTGATCTTTATTCCAGCCACACTGTATCCCTCCTGCATTAGTTTCTGAATGACGATCCTTGAGGTACTGGTCACGGTTCCAGAAGTCATGAGGAGAACCTCGGCTCCCTCTTTCCCATATTTCTCAATGGCCCCATAACCGCGACCAAACATCGATCTGAATTCATCGTCCACCTTTTTAGCGACCCGAGGAACCTGCTCCATTGCTTTTTGAATCTTATATCGGAACTCAAAAAAATGTTCAGGAGTAGCGATCACTGAAAAGGCCATGGGTTCCTGAGTATCGATTGGATACTCTGGACAGTAGGGAGGT
>CAZFJD010000371.1:0-2827 GCA_964518775.1 uncultured Syntrophaceae bacterium | reverse complement strand
GTAGTTTCCGATCCAGCAATAGAGGCAGAGTTTTTCTCTGGGAAGGCCGATCGCATCCACCATGTCTTCAATCCTTTGATACCTCAGCGTTGTCGCCCCCAGTTCTTTTCGGATCCACTCTACCATCTCTTGGTACTTTTTCGACCGATGATCGATATACTCCCTGACGTCTTTGATATCTCTTCCCTCAAGAGCGCGAATTGCCTTCCGTGCTGCCAGCTCTTCGATCGAACGCGTGGAGAGGGCGAATCGGCAAGGGAACATCAACGGAGGACAGGCGGGTCGGATATGAACCTCTTTTGCTCCACATTCCCAAAGTTTCTTAATGGTATAATTTCTCAACTGGGTTCCTCTGACGATGGAATCCTCACAAAGGATGATCCGATTTCCGCAAATCACCTCCTTGATGGGAATGAGTTTCATGGTTGCGACAAGGTCTCGAATCTCCTGAGAGGGAGGCGTGTAACTCCGGCCATATCCTGGGGTATACTTGACAAGAGGTCTCCGATAAGGGAGGCCCGATTCCATCGCATATCCAATGGCATGGCCCACGCCAGAGTCAGGGACACCCGCCGCAAGATCTGCCTTCACATGATCGTTTTTGGCCAGGGACCTTCCACAGCGTTCCCTGACCAATTCGACACTGATGCCCTCGTAGCTGGAAGCAGGATATCCTGTATAGATCCAGAGGAAGGCACAAATTTGGTTTGTTTTCTTGCCGGCTAATTTCTCCTCAAATCCTGATCTTCTGATGAAGACGATCTCCCCAGGGTTGATGTATTTTTTGATTCGAAACCCGAGGTTTAAGAAGGAACAGGTTTCAGTAGCAATGGCATATTCTCCGTCCCTTTCTCCAATGGCGAGAGGAGTCCGTCCGAGGCGATCACGAGCTGCATAAATTCCATCCTTCATCAGGAGCAGAATGGAAGCAGAGCCTTTGATCCGGTCGTAGACCCCTTCGATTCCTTCGGGAAGCGTTCGACCCCGCGTGATCAATTTGGCAATCAGTTCAACAGAATTGATTCCGCCGCTCGACATCTCACCAAAGCTTTCTCCGTCTCGGAGAAGTTCTAAGGCCAACTCATCAATATTCTCGACCAGGCCGGCTGCGACAATGGCGAAGGTACCGAACTTCGATCCGATGATCAAAGGTTGTGGGTCCCTGTCGCTGATCACGCCGATGCCCAGATTTCCTCTCATCCCTTTATAGTCGTCAAAAAATTTTGATTTGAATTGGGATTTACTGATATCGTGAATGGAACGGTGAAATAGTTTTCCGAAAACAACCATGCCTCCGTATTGTGTGCCCATATGGGAGTGATAGTCGGTCCCATAGAGTAAGATGTCTGCACAGTTCTTCTTCGATACAATTCCAAAAACGCCGCTCATTCGTCTTCCCTTACGAAGGTCGTCACCCTATCAATAGCAAAGGGCGATTCGTCTTGTCAACCCCATTGCATTAAATTCTGCGCTCGAAATCTTCTGGCCTTCACGAACCATGAAAATGGTCTTTTGGTCAGGGTTAAGGTTAGGAAGCCCGTTTGGTTTAGTGTCAAGGGGTTAGGGCTAAGGATTTAAGACCAATAACGTAACCCGATGACGAAGCTGGCCTCTCTACCCTAACCGTTTGACCTGAGACTTTTGTTTTCTATGTAATCTCATTGGATGTTGATGCAGCAAAAGGGTCAATAAGATCCGGAAGGAGGGGTCCGCTGAACGATTAAGGCATCTTCGTTCCCATAGTAGTTCGCAACCACACCCGCGATCTGGAACCCCATATGGAGGTAAAAGGCTTGCGCGCCTTGATTGCTCCTTCTTACTTCCGCCCATACCTTTTTTAGAGGGAGGTTTTCCATCGCCCTTTCAAGGAGGTCCGTCCCAATGCCTTTTCTCCGATGTTTCGGATGGACAGCGATCGAAATAATATGCCCATCTTTGGAGAAGACGATATAGCCCAAGATCTGATCTTCTTGAAGATCCTGCGATGGACCAACATAAACCCAAAAGGTTTCTGGGTAAAGATAGTGGAGGTGGATGAACGTGTTCCAGTCGTACGGGGATTTGGGAAAAGACTGAAGTTCAATTTGGAGGATGCGATCGAGATCGGAGAAGGTGAAGGGCCGGATCATTGGCGCTTTTTCACTCCTGAAATGATGGAGGCAACGCCACCGGTCAACGGCCGGGAGTTCACATCTTTCAATCCAACCCTCTCCATCATCTCTTCATAATTTTCAGCGTACCGGAAATGGAGGACCGATTCTGGAAGATAGGCATAGGCTTCTCTGTCACCGGAGACCAGGCCTCCAATCCAAGGAAGAATCTTTTCAAAATAGATGCAGTAGAGTTTTCTCATCGGTCCCTTTTTTGGAAGAGTGAACTCCAAAATGATCACCTTTCCTCCCTCTTTGATGACCCGAACCATTTCGGCAAGCGTCTGCTCCTTCTTCACAATATTCCTGAGGCCAAAGGCCATCATCGAGGCAGTGAAGGTGTCTTCTCGAAAGGGAAGGGAGAGGGCATCCCCAAGGCTCAGTACAATCCTTTGATTCAGGCCTTTCTTCAAAAGCTTCCGTTGGGCACCCCTGATCATGGGTTCAGAGAAATCCAATCCAAAGACCTTTCGCCCGCGGCCGTTTTGGTGAAGAATCTCTAAGGCCACATCTCCGGTTCCTGTTGCAAGATCCAATATCCAACCTTCGAACCCTTCCAGTTCCCGGACCGCCATCCTCCTCCAGTAGAGGTCCCTTCTTAGACTGAGAAGATGATTGAGGAAATCGTAGGTGGGGGCGATGTTATCAAAGAGTCTTCGAATGGAATCGGGATGGAG
>CAZFJD010000370.1:0-2855 GCA_964518775.1 uncultured Syntrophaceae bacterium | reverse complement strand
CTGGATGCACTTTTTGATCATATTCAGCGATATAGGGCGACGAATATGTTTGCTGTTCCTGCAATGTACCGAATGATCCTTGAACATGACCGTATTGATGACTATGATCTCAGTTCCCTTCGATACTGTGGGACAGGTGGCGATGCGATGCCAGTAGAAGTAGGCAATCGTTGGTTAAAGAAATTCAAGATTCCTCTATATCAGGGTTATGGAGCAACCGAACTATGTGGCGCCATCTCCCTCTCTTATGCCAAGGATGGAATTCCACCAGAAGGCGCTGCGGGCAAGATTGTGCCCGATGATAAATTTAAACTTGTGGATCCTGAAAGCCTCGAAGATGTCCCTCTCGGCGAACCAGGAGAGCTTTTGGGTACCTGTGACTATGCTGTAAAAAGTTATTGGAATAAATCTGAAGAGACTGCCGAATGCTTTCTGAATATTGGAGGCGAGATCTGGTACAGGACGAAAGATATTGTCCGCGTCGATGAAAACCGTTGGCTTTACTTCATGGACCGATCTGTGGATATGATCAAACATAAAGGTTATCGCATTGCCGCTGCGGAAGTGGAGAGAATACTTCAAGCCCATCCTGCGGTATTGTCTGCCTGTGTGGTGGGTGTTCCCGATGAGAGTGTTGGTGAGCGAATCAAGGCCTTTGTTGTTCTTAAGACCGATGTGAGAGGTGTAAGCAGTTATGAACTCACAAAGTGGTGCAAGGAGAGATTGGCTCCTTACAAAGTTCCTCAGTATATTGAATTCAGGGATATGCTTCCCAAATCGAAGGTGGGGAAGATGTTGAGACGGGAGATGAGAGAAGAGGAACGTCGAAAGATATGGGAATGAGGGGATAAGAGATGAATCTTCGCAGTTTTACCATTTATGACCTGTTTAAGAGGAACGCGAGGTTATCTAAGGAGAAAACAGCAATTCTCGTGGACGGCAAGGAGATCACTTTTGGAGAATTATTTGATCAGGTAAATATTCTAACCGGATGGTTCGCTTCCAAAGGGATTGCAAAGGGCGATCGAATTGTTGTCTTGAGCAAGAACTGTCCTCAACTCTTCACCTTGATGGGAGCCATTGCTGCGAAAGGCGCCATTATGGTTCCCATCAATTTTCGTCTGACGATTGATGAGATAAAATACGTCCTCACTGATGCGGAGCCAAGGATGCTCTTCTTTGAACCCGATTTCGAAAAGATGATTCCAGAACTTTCAGCTGCCTGTCCCTCCATAAAAGAGTTCATCATTTTTAGCTCGGCCTCACAGACATACACACCCTATGATTCAGTGATGCATCATCAACCAGGAAATCCAGTGGAATTAAGCGATGATGATCCATTCGTCATGATTCATACAGCAGCGATCCAAGGGAGACCTCGTGGCGCCCTCGTCAGCCATCGAAACGTCGTCTCCTGTTCAATTCAATCCATTGATGTGATTGGTCTGACCCATGATGACACCTACTTGAACATTCTTCCCCTGTTTCACATTGCAGGTCTGGTCGCTGCTCTGACGATCGTGCATGTCGGAGGAAGGAATGTGATCGTGTCGAAATTTGATCCGAAGGCTGCGGGAAAGCTGATCGATCAGGAGAAGGTGACCCTCATTGGCGACTTTCCACCCATCCTTGTTCAATTGCTCGATGAACAGTCCAAGGGAGAATTCACTCTTTCTTCCCTGAAGAACGTGCTGGGCATAGAGTTGCCTGATACGATCAAGAAATTTGAAAGCCTAGGATACGGTCAGTTCTGGCTGGTCTATGGTCAGACAGAGACGATGGGACTTACCTGTATTGGCCTAAACCAAGAGAGGCCAGGATCCGCTGGAAGACAGGGGCCTCTGGTCGATCTAAAGATTGTGGATGAGTTTGATCGTGAGGTGGAGAGAGGAAAAACGGGTGAGATTGTGGTCCGTGGGCCTCTGGTCTTTCAGGGATACTGGAGATCAGAGGAATTGACAAAATATACGTTTAGGGAGGGTTGGCATCATACAGGGGATATGGGCCGTCTGGATGAAGACGGCTACTTATGGTTCGCGGGTAGAAAGGCCGAAAAAGAGCTGATCAAACCCGGTGGTGAAAATGTATACCCTGTCGAGGTTGAGAAGGTAATTCTTGAACATCCTGGGGTCACGGAAGTTTCAGTGATCGGGGTTCCTGATGCTAAATTTGGGGAAGGAGTGAAGGCCGTCTGTGTCTTAAAACCGAACGTAAAATTATCAGAACAGGAGCTGATCGATTTTGTGGGGGCCAGAATTGCCCGCTACAAAAAACCAGGATATGTGGCATTTGTTGACTCACTTCCCAAAAAGGCTGACGGTTCCATTGATCGAACAAAAGTGAAGGAATTGTACGGGAAGCAATAAATGAAACGGACATGAATCACGCCTGCCTGCGGTAGATAGGGACACGATTATGAATTTCGATCTGAATGAAGAGCAGAAAGAGATCCAGAGGGCTGCGGACGGATTCGCAAGAGGAGAATTTGATAAGGAGGTGGCTCTCGAACTTGAACGGACCCATCAGTTTCCTTTTGCGATCTTGAAGAAGGCGGGCAGCCTTGGATTTATCGGAATCCATTTTCCAGAAGCGTATGGCGGGCAGGGATATGGGATTTTAGAAAATGCATTGATCGTCGAAGCCTTTTGCCGAAGGGATTCCGGGATCGGTGTCTGCCTGAGCATTGCCTCTTTCTCCTCAGAGATCATTCTGAGGTTTGGAAACGATGGTCAGAAGAAGAGGTATCTGATCCCGCTCACGAAAGGACAGTCAATCTCTGCCGGTGCCTTTACCGAACCGGACCATGGAAGCGACATCACTCTTCTGAGAACGACTGCCGTGCAAGATGGAAATGG
>CAZFJD010000369.1:0-2859 GCA_964518775.1 uncultured Syntrophaceae bacterium | reverse complement strand
TGACGGAGAGGGTTCTCCGTTTCGGACTTCGCACTGCCCTCTTTTCACACTCCCTAACCATATTACACGATTCTTAATCCCCCCACCCCCCCTTTACTAAAGGGGGGATAAGGGGGGATTACTCTATGCCCTTTGCTCTCTGCACGATGCTTTCTTATGAGAGGTACTGATGAATTGACTTCGCTCCTTTCTTTCCGGCAGCAATGGCATCGATTGCCCAGCCTGGTCCTGTTACTGCATCACCTCCTGCAAAAATGCCTTTTCTACTGGTTTCACCGGTTTTTGGATCAACCTTTATCGTCCCATCCGGATTGGTTTCGAACCCCTTTGAACCATTTCGGTCGACTCGTTGACCGATGGCTGCAATGATCGTATCTGCATCAATCCTAAAGTTGGAACCCTCAACAGGAAGGGGCCTTCTTCTTCCAGTCTCATCAGGTTCACTGAGTCTCATCCTGCCACACTCCATTCCGATCGCCTTCTCTCCTCTTCCAAGTATCTTGATCGGAGAAGCGAGAAAATGAATCCTGATCCCTTCACGGATCGCCTCCTCCACCTCTTCGGGAATTGCGGGCATCTCTTCTCTCGACCTTCGATAATAGATCTCCACCGACTCTGAACCGAGGCGGCTTGCTGAACGGGCCACATCGAGGGCCACGTTTCCTCCACCGATGACAGCGATCTTTTTTCCGATCCCGATCTTCTTTCCAAGATTGATATCCCTCAGGAACTCCACACCTGGAAGAACTCCTTGGAGTTTTTCGCCCGGGACGTTTAATCTTAAACTCCTGTGGGCTCCAATCGAAAGAAAGGCAGCTCGGAAACCTAATTTTTCAAATCCTCTGCCGTTCCCATCGAAGTGAGCACGATGGCTCGTCTCCATCTCAACGCCCAAGGTCCTGATTCCATCGATCTCCATCTTGAGGATATCCCTCGGCAATCGAAATGCTGGGATGCCGACGCTGAGCATTCCTCCAAGAACGGGCAAGGCTTCAACGATCTTCACCTCATAGCCGAGAAGCCTCAGATCATTGGCTGCTGTCAAACCCGCTGGCCCAGAACCGATCACCAAAACCTTTTCTCGTCTTTTCCTCCTTACTTTCCTGAGAGGTTGCTCTCCACTCCGCTCATGCTCTGCCACAAATCGCTTCAGGAGACGAATGGGAATTGGCTGATCGACCTCTGTTCTCAAGCAGGCCTCTTCACAGGGATGGTGGCAGATGAAACCACAGATGGCAGGTAAGGGATTGACCTCTCGGATCAATTCCAAGGCCTCTCTGAATTTCTCTTTCGCAACCAGAGCCACATAGCCTTTCGTATCCTGGCCGATCGGACAGGCCTCCTGACAGGGAGGAAGGGAAACCCTTTCTTTACCGGTTCTTCCCTCAATCCTTCTTCCGTAGAGAGTCCCTCGAAGGCTCTTTTCTTCCTCTCGATATTCTGAGATGAGCTCGGCAGGACAGCCACGAATACAGACGTTGCAGGTGTGACATTTTTCGGGTTGGATGACCGGCTTATGGGTTCTTCCTTCAACCATGGACACGCTTTCCCAATTCAATTCCAATCCGAAGGGCTTTGAGATTGAGGTTTCGGAATCGCTCAGCCACGTGGGTATGGATGGCCTTCTTCATAGCCTTGCAGGAGACAATCTTTGTCGCCTCGATGAGGGCACCTAAAAGGATGATATTTGCCACCTGCCTGTTCTTCAACCTTTTCAGTCCATATTCCGTAGCAGGAATTCCTATCTGAATCGCATGTAAGCCTTCTTTTGGCATCACCTGGCCCTGATCGAAAAGGATGAGACCAGATTTCTCCTTGACGTCGGCATAGAAAGTATCGTAGGCCCCTTGAGACATGGCAACCAAGATGTCTGAGGTGATCAGATGAGGGAAATCGATCGGTTCGTCAGAAAAGACGACTTCTGATTTACAACTCGAACCCCTGGCCTGAGCCCCGTAGGAATTTGATCCGGCAACATACTTCCCCTCGATCACACCTGCCTCTCCCAACAGGATGCCTGCCAAGACAATCCCCTGACCTCCAAATCCACTTAAACGCACCTGGGTTATTTCTGCCATCTCAGAAATTCTCCGGTGATGATCCTCTCAGCCATTTCCTCTTCGGTCAGACCCTTTGCTTCCTCCTCCAAGACGCATCGACGGATAAGATCCTGTATCATCTCCTCTGGTCGATCAAATAGGTTCCGCCTCCCGAATTGGGTTGGGCAAGGGGAGAGGACTTCAATGAACGAGAATCCCTTATGAAGGAGCGCCTTCTTGACAGAGTTGATAAGGGCCACAGGCTGCGTCACCGCATAGCGAGCCACATACGTGGCTCCTGCAGCCTCGACCAATTTACAAAGATCAAAAGGACGGTAAGGATTTCCTTCGGCGGTGGTGGTCGTTTTAGAACCTTTGGGTGTCGTCGATGCCACCTGCCCTCCGGTCATGCCATAGATCAGATTGTTCGCACAGATGACTTTAAGGTCGATATTCCTTCTTGCTGCATGGATGAGGTGATTTCCTCCAATCGAGGAGAGATCACCGTCTCCACTGATCACCATTACACAGAGTTCTGGGTTATAGAGCTTGGCTCCTGTGGCAAAAGCCAATGCCCTTCCATGGAGAGTGTGGAGGGTATCTCCGTTGAAATGCGGGCTCGGTATCCAAGCGGCGCAGCCGATGCCGGAAACAAAGAGCATCTTCTTCATATCCATTTTCAATTCATCAATGGCTCGCAAAATAGCATTCATCAGTATGCCATGGCCGCAACCTGGACAGAAGGGCGTCGTTTTCACACCCGGTCGGAGATATTTCTCCATCGCCCTGACCATCGCTTTACCCCATTAAATCCGAAATT
>CAZFJD010000368.1:1808-2875 GCA_964518775.1 uncultured Syntrophaceae bacterium | reverse complement strand
CTCTTCAACTGTTAATTGGATAGGACTTTGAGATAAAAGAAGAGTCCTCCTCTTATCTCCTTTTCCCAAAATCACCCGATCGGACTTAATCTCTAAGACCTTTTCTTCATGAATCGAATCTCCCACGCTCACAATATGTCGATCAATCGAGGCCAACCGAATACGATCGCTGATCAAGATAGCGTTCAGTTTTGGAGGCGGAGGTGAAATATCCGCGGGCATCGCTTCTGACGTTAGAGGTGTCCCTTTCGGTCCAACAGAGGTACCGTTCTTAGAAAGGAGATGGATGCCCGCAGGCAGAGAGAATGGATCTCTCATTTGTCCGTGAGCCATGGTTGGCTCAATCAGACTTATTCCTAACAGAATACAAGTGATCACGAAGGTCAGAGCTAAAGCGATTTCTTTGGATTGTTTCACCAACATTCCTCCTCGAAGATTCGGGAGCCCGCAGAGAGGCTCCCCTACGTGGTTCGCAAACGCGTGTAGGGGCGGCCCTCCGTGGCCGCCCAATCCAATTACAGTGATACGATGTGCATACTCAACCCCATCGTCACCTTTAACAATGGGAGACTCTCTTCGCTCCTCTCTATTTGGAGACTATCGACGTGGAGGAGGAAGGGAAGTTTTTCAACGTCCCTTAGGTATATCCCCAGCTTGTGATAAGTCGAATGGACCACCATTTGAATGGTCACCTTCTTGTATTGAAGAGTAGGAGACTCCTTCTTACCCTCTGGCGGAGAGAGTTTCTCTTCCTCAGGGTTAAGGGAGACGATCTTCATCTGGAGGGTTTCGCTTGCTCTTGCCAGGTGTCTCAAGAAGGCTCTAAATTCTTCTCCCTTCAGGGTCCGGTCACTCAACCCCTTGAGCTCCTTCTCCAGACGGGCAACTTCAGCCTCCACCGTTTCGATTCCTGTCGTCAACAGGATGAACTCTCTGATCTTTTGGTCGGCTGCCTTTACGTCCTCCTTCCACTGTGAAATCTTCTGACTCTGGGGGGTAATATAGGCTCGATCAAAAATCAAGACGGCGATCGCAATCCCTGCGAAGATGACCATTAACTTTTCTCT
>CAZFJD010000368.1:0-1708 GCA_964518775.1 uncultured Syntrophaceae bacterium | reverse complement strand
AGATGATCTCAAATTCGGCTCCTGGACGATTATAGTGTTTGTTTTCATCTGCTGACATCAATTTTGCATTTCTAAATAGGAGAGACTTCTCGAGCCCCTCAATGAGCTGGGCCAATGCCGTGAGACACTGTATATCACTACCGAAAGCAATGCCTGTAATATGGAGTCCACCCTCTTGATCCTGTTGAGATTCTCCCGCTTGCGATTTTGAGGTTTGAACTTCCTTTTTTTGGGTTTTAGCCTTTGCTTGAACTGAGAGAAGTTTAAGTGTGACATTGTCTGGCACAATGCGACTGATTTCTCTCAATATCTCTCCGTATGGAACAGAGACGACCACAGAAGATGGGAAGAGAGAAAGCTCCTGTTTAACTTTTTTCTCCTTCTCCTTTAAAAGGGTAAGTTTGGCTTGAAGCGCTTCGAGATTCTTCACCTTGGCCATCTTTGACTCCCGTTCTTGTTTGATGGAGGCCATCTGACCACTCGTACTCCAGACGATCCATGCAAAGGCAAGGAGAGCGATCAGAGGAGCCAAGACAGGACTCGATTTCTCAAGGCGAGCCTTGGTCAAAAAAGGCTCCTTGACTGGGAGAAATTCAATCCGTTCTGGTTGTGGGAGGGCTACTCCTGCTGCCACAGAGAATCGTGAACCCATCTGATCCAAGATTTGAGCATCAATCTTCTTCGAATCAAATAGCATCCCTCGCAGAGGGTTAAAATTTTCCACGGGTAACTGGAGTTCGCTCTGCAAATAATTCGAGAAATTCTTCAGAGGAGCACCTCCGCCGGTCAGAAGAACCCTGTCGATTCGATCGACGTTAAATTCGTTTCTATAGTAGTCCAAGGAGCGACCTATCTCTCCCGCCATTCTCTCCAGAACAGGCCTGACGAGAAAATTGATCTTCGATAAATTAATCTTCTCTTCCTGAATCTGCCCTGAAATAGAACGGTCCAGCGCCTGTCGAAGGGCTTCCACCGTGCTCTCATGGGGACCCTCTGAAGGCACGCCGACCTCTGGCTTTAGCCTCTCAGCTGTCTCATAGAGGAGACCGGTTTCTTCTTCAGGACCGAGTCCCTCCATAATGGCTCGAGTAATGTCTGCTCCAGCAGGGGTAACCTCCCGCGAGAATTGCAAAGCTCCATCCTTGAAAATGTGAATTCCTGTTTTATCGGCCCCAAGGTCGATCAAGGCAACCCCTTCATCCTTTTTCAATCCACCCCAGACCAGAAGGGCATTCCAGAGTGCAAAGGCCGCAACGCCAAGGTGAATGGGTTGAAGCCCAGCACCTCGAGCAATGGAAAGCGTTTGGTCGATGAGGTGATCTGGACAAGCGGCAACCATGAGATCCAGTTTTTTCGTTCCCTCTTCGATGGTTTCGCCAAGAGTATGAAAATCGATTTTAGCTCCCTCGACAGGGAAGGGCAGTTGGCCTTTGATTTCCCAGCGGACTGCCTCTTTTAGTTCAGCTTTGGGCATAGGAGGCATGGCGATTCGTTTGATGTTGACTCCAGAACCAGAAACGGTCATTCTCACCTTTCCGGGTTTAATCCCAACCTCTTTGAGAAGTTCCTTGATGGCTCCAGCGAAGTAGGCTGCATCCTCCCGGTTAATGTCAGGAGGGACTTCCTTAATCCCTATATGGGTGAGGAAAGGCCCCCTGGAGGTCATCTTTAGGCCAACTAATTTGATCGAATGAGAACCAATGTCTAA
>CAZFJD010000367.1:0-2888 GCA_964518775.1 uncultured Syntrophaceae bacterium | reverse complement strand
ATGCCCTTGCTCAGGCAGTGGGAGAGAATGCTTTTCAGGACCATGCCTATGTCCTGCGAACCAGGGCATGCGTTCGGCAACAAAGGGACTTTCTCCTCAAAGAACTGCAATCCATCCCTGGACTGACCGTCCTCCCTGGAAAAGCCAACTTTTTGCTTGTTTGTATTGATCGCAGCGATATTGACGGACCGAACCTTGCGCGACAGATGCTTTCTGACGGGATTGCAATCCGGGTTTGCAACAATTTCGATGGTTTGGACGAAAGGTTCTTCCGCATTGCTGTCAGAAGCGAAGACGAGAATCTTAAGCTTCTCTCCTCTTTGAAAAGGGCTCTGGGAGTTCCACTCAAATCTCGAATAGATCGTAAGAGAACTCCGGCCATCATGTTTCAGGGAACTAGTTCCAATGCGGGAAAGAGCGTACTGGCTGCGGCCATGTGTCGGATCCTTCTGCAGGACGGATATCGGGTTGCACCGTTCAAAACCCAGAATATGTCGCTCAATTCTTTCGTGACCCGGGAAGGCGGTGAAATGGGTAGAGCCCAAGTTGTTCAGGCTCAAGCATGTCGTATCGATCCTGACGTGCGGATGAATCCTGTTCTTCTCAAACCCAATGACGACACAGGGGCTCAGGTTATTCTCTGGGGTAAGCCTGTTGGCAATATGAACGTCACCCAGTACATACATTACAAACCCGTAGCCTTCGAGGAGGCGAAAAGGGCTTTTGATTCCCTGGCAAAGGAATTCGATGTCATTGTTCTTGAAGGAGCAGGCAGTCCTGCTGAAATCAATTTGAAGCATCATGACATTGTGAATATGAAAATGGCCCAATATGCAGAGGCACCTGTACTGTTGGTCGGTGATATCGACCGGGGAGGTATCTTCGCCTCTTTTGTTGGAACCATGGAAGTTCTGGCGGAGTGGGAACGGAAGCTGATCGCTGGTTTTGTGATCAACCGATTCCGTGGCAAGAAGGAACTTCTCGGCCCAGCAATCGAATATACCCGGTCTCATACAGGGCTCCCCTTTCTTGGAATCGTACCGTATCTCCATGATCTGGGGTTGCCCGAGGAAGATTCTGTTGAATTCAAGAGCGGTGCTCTCGATACCTCTTTCCGGGGTAACGAAATTGAAATCGCCGTAATTGACCTTCCCCACATATCGAATTTTACCGATTTTGATTCCCTCAGGATTGAACCCGATGTCTTCCTGCACATCGTCCGATCCACAAAAGACCTCGATCGCCCCGATGCGATTATCATTCCGGGAAGCAAAAATGTCATAGGAGATCTGGAATATCTTCGCCAAAGCGGATTGGATAGAAAAATTATTGCCCTGACTGATCAGGCCGAAACCGAGGTGGTGGGCATTTGTGGCGGCTTCCAGATGTTGGGCGAAAGGATTGACGACCCTTATGGAATTGAATCCCTAACGCAAACGATGCCTGGGCTCGGCCTCCTGCCTATTTATACCATCATGGCCCGCACGAAGACCCTGGTCCGGACGGATGGTACTCACCTACCTTCTGGACTGAAAGTGAGAGGATACGAAATCCACCATGGTCAAACAGAGGGAAGACCTTTAATCCCTCTTCTTCTTCGGAAAGATGGGGAGGTGATTGGAGCAGGAATAGAAGACAAACGGATCTGGGGCACATATCTCCACGGGATTTTTGATGCGGACGAATTTCGAAGATGGTTTATCGACCGCTTGAGGACTCAACGAAATCTCCCGCCCATCGGGAAGGTCTGCGCTATCTATGACCTGGAACCTGCCTTTGAACGACTGGCTGAAATGGTCCGGGGAAGTTTGGAGATTGGCGAGATCTACAGACTCATGGGTTTGATGTGAACGAAATGGTCATGGAAAAGAAAAACCGCATCCTGATCTTCACAGGTGCCGGCAAAGGGAAAACAACAGCCGCTCTTGGGATGACTCTCCGTGCAAGCGGCCATGGTCAGCGAATTCTGATCCTGCAATTCATTAAATCGGATGCCTCTGTTGGCGAACTGACCGCCCTTAAATATCTCCCCGGGGTTGAGGTAATTCAGATGGGCCGGGGCTTTGTGCCCTCGGCCACGGACCCCACATTTCCCGAGCATTGTCAGGCAGCCGGCCACGCTTTAAAAATCGCTTCGGATGCTATCCGATCGAAAAGGTATGACCTGATCATCCTCGATGAAATCTGTATGGCCATGGCTAAGGGGCTTATCACCGAGGATCAAGTTACGGAAGTCATCGACCAGAGCAGTAAAGAAGATTCCTGTCTGGTATTGACAGGGAGAGGAGCGACGGACCGTCTCATTTCTAAGGCGGACACTGTAACAGAGATGCGCTGTCTCAAGCATGGGTTGCAGGAAGGCTGGACTGCCCAGAAAGGAGTCGAATATTGAGTCGATCGGCCCCGAGGATCGTTATTGCAGGAACCCAGAGCGGAACGGGAAAGACCTCTCTGACCCTTGCTCTGATCGTCTCCCTCAAACGGAGAGGACTTCAGATTCAGACCTTCAAAGTTGGCCCAGATTTTCTTGATCCCTCTTATCTCACCGTTGCTTCAGGAAGGCCCTGCTATAATCTCGACGGTTGGATGACCAGGAAGAAATATGTTCTGGAGCTTTTCGGTCGAACTACGCAGGATGTGGATATGGCTTTGATCGAAGGGGTCATGGGACTCTTCGATGGGTCTGACCCATCTACCTCTGAAGGAAGCACAGCGGAGATAGCCCGCTGGTTGGATGCTCCGGTATTGATGTTAGTAAATGTCCATGGCATGGCACGAAGTATTTCTGCCTTTGTAAAAGGTTGTGTTGAATTCGAGCGGGATCTAAGAATCGCTGGGATCATAGCCAATTATAGCGGTTCGGATCGCCATAAGGACTGGCTCGCCCA
>CAZFJD010000366.1:0-2889 GCA_964518775.1 uncultured Syntrophaceae bacterium | reverse complement strand
CTTCTCCATAACAGGCAAATCGCTCTCGCTCCCAATCAGAATCCCGACCAAAGGCTTCTTCATAAAACCCCTCCTCTAAAAACGGAACCATGGAATACCGGAACGGTGGGATGTTGGGCAAAAGGGCAGGAAATATTTTTTGCCACTCCATTATTCCAATATTCCATATCCCCTGGATTTTCTATGTTATCTTAAAAAATTACCTTGAAATTCACAAGAGAATAAAAAGCCCTCTCGTCATTGAAGACAGAGGGCTCTGCTCAAAGTATAATAAATGGGTACCAGTTATTAAACAGAAACTCTTCTTCGTACCGCCATCTTTCTTCTTAAAACCGCTTTGACTACCTCCATTGAAATGAATACCACAATGCCAAAGAGTAAAATGATCCCAATATCAGAGGCTGAGGGTTTGGTAATCCCGAAGGCATCGCGTAAAGATGGAATCTGGATCAAAAAAGTAATCAATGCGAATTCCCATATGAGGGCTAAGAGGAGCCACTTATGGGGAGGTGCCTTAAAAATACTATATCTCATTGAACGGAAGTTAAGGGCAATGATAAGCTCAATGATGATAAAAAGGAAGAACGTCTCTGTCCTTGCATGGGAGATGTCATAGAGCTCGTGGTAGAAGAGGAAGAAGAAGAAGGGGATCTCGATGAACAGAGCAAGGAGAATAAACGCCCTCACATCCCATGAAAAGACACTTTCCTTTGGATCCCTCGGAGGCCTCTCCATGATATCCGGATCAGGCGGAGCCACACCTAAGGCAAGGGCCGGAAGGCCATCGGTTGCCAGATTCATATACAATATGGCTGCCGGCAGAAGAGGTAAATATTCAGGACCTGAAATCAGCACCACTCCTCCAATGACCACGACCTCTGTGATATTACACCTGAGAAGGTAGGTGAGATATTTCTTGATATTGTCATAAATCCATCTTCCACGCTCAATCGCCTTCACAATGGTGGCGAAATTATCATCACTCAGAACCATATCCGATGCCTCTTTGGTCACCTCCGTTCCGGTGATCCCCATCGCCACTCCAATATCAGCATGCTTCAGCGCAGGAGCATCATTCACACCATCCCCTGTCATGGCAACGACTTCACCCTTTGCCTTCCATGCTTTGACGATCTTCAATTTATCCATTGGCGACACCCTGGCATAAACAGTTATCTTATCAACGATCTTCTCAAAATCCTCTTCAGTAATTTTTTCTAATTCTTCACCGGTCAATACCCTGTCGCCTTCTTTATAGATACCTATCTCCTTTGCGATGGCCACGGCTGTAAGTCTATGGTCTCCGGTAATCATAATGGGCTTGATCCCTACCTGCTTGCATACTTTTGTTGCCTCAATCGCTTCCTCCCTCGGCGGATCCATCATCCCTGCCAGACCGATAAAGACCATATGGTGCTCGAGATATTCCTCTGTGCATTCAATTGGATCAGGACATTCGCGATAGGCAAACCCAAGAACCCTTAAGGCTCCCTGTGCCATTTCTTCATTTACTCTTAAAATCTGACCCCTCTCTATCTCCTTTAGCTCCCTTACCCTACCATCTTCTAAAATATGGGAGCACCTTTCCAAGACCACTTCCGGAGCACCTTTCATGAAGGCCGTTCTTCCGCCATCCTGCATTTGATGGATGGTGGTCATGCGTTTTCTCTCTGAACTGAAAGGGATTTCCTCAATCCTTGGATTTTCAAGTCTCATTTCAGTTTCATGAAATCCTCCCTTTACTGCTGCCACCACAAGGGCACCCTCTGTCGGATCGCCTTTGATCATCCACTTGCCCTCTTTCTCTTCTAAAATGGCATCACTGCAAAGGAGTCCTCCTTGAAGAAGCAACCGTAATGACGGGTCATCTGACGGATGGATGATTTTAGATCCTCTAAATTCTCCTTCCGGTGTATAACCCACGCCTGTCACCTCTAACCATCTACCTCCGGTAAATATCTTCCTGACCGTCATCTCCCCCTTGGTTAGCGTCCCTGTTTTGTCCGAACAGATCACTGTGGTGCACCCCAGGGTCTCCACGGCCGGCATCTTTCTGACCAAGGCGTTTCTCTTAGCCATCTGATGCATCCCAATGGCCAGGGCGCCCGTGACAATGGCCGCCAGTGCTTCAGGAACGGCTGCCACGGCAAGGGCGACTGCAAACATCACCATGGTGACAATGAATGGGAAATCGATCTTGCCGCTCATAATTTCTCTGACGACACTTATTCCCGCAACGAGAAAACATATGATGAGAGAGATGATACCAAGCCACTTGCCTATCTCTTCTGTCCTTTTTTCAAGGGGAGTCTTTTCAGCCTCGACAGCCGTTACCTCCTCTGCAATCTTTCCAAATTCTGTATTCATTCCTGTGGAGGTGACGACAGCTTTACCTCTACCATAGGTGACAGTCGTTCCAGTGAAGATC
Source organism: uncultured Syntrophaceae bacterium (assembly GCA_964518775.1). Taxonomy (GTDB): domain Bacteria; phylum Desulfobacterota; class BSN033; order BSN033; family UBA1163; genus JACAEX01. Next base: position 461 of record CAZFJD010000366.1, on the reverse strand, counting down.
ATATTTTTCCTATCGCTGACACGAACATCCTCTGGCAGAGGCTTTATATCTTTCCCGACTGGAACGGACTCTCCTGTCAGCGGTGCTTCATCACATCGCAGGGAGTGGTTTTCTATCAATCTGGCATCGGCAGGGATCTTATCTCCTGCTTCGAGAAGCAGGAGATCGCCCGGAACGAGTTCTTTCGATGGAATCTCCTCTTCTCTCCCTCCCCTCAAAACAGTGATGGTTGGAGAGAGCATTTTCTTGAGTGCCTCCAGGGCGCGTTCGGCCCGATATTCCTGGATAAATCCAAGGACCGCGCAGAAGACGACGATGACAGCGATGATGATCGCATCAACCACCTCCCCAACGAGTGCTGAAAGAACGATGGCGATGATGAGGATGACGATGAGGATGTTTTTAAATTGATTGACGAAGAGGGTGAAGGGTGAAACCTTCTCCTCTTTTTTCAGTTCATT
>CAZFJD010000365.1:0-2896 GCA_964518775.1 uncultured Syntrophaceae bacterium | reverse complement strand
GGGTGTTCAATGGCAGGATGGTGAGCTAAAGGGTGTCTGGCCCAACAAGTGGAAGCCTACCCCAGAGGCACCTGAGATCACATACAAGGGGATTGTCCCCTATAAGATACCGCCCTGGGTCATCCAGCAGTATAAGAAATAAGTAGCCAAAGATATTTGAAATTTGGTTGCTTTCAAATCCGAAATACGAATATCGAAATCAGATACAAATGCTTGAAGATGGGGTAAGTTCAAATGTCAAAATCCAAATGCCAAATGAATGTCAAATGAGTCAATGTCAAAATTTCTTCTTTTTTTAAATTTTGTCATTTGAGCTCCTGATTTCATTTGAACTTTGAGCTTTGGCATTTGTCATTAACTCGTTCTGAGGTAATGAAGTAATATGGTTCTTGTTATTGACATCATCATCAGCGGTCTCATCAGTGGGAGTGTTTACGCCCTTCTCGCCATTGGGTTTTCCCTCATCTTTGGTGTCGCCCGTATCGTAAACATCGCCCACACCGCCTTCTATATGGTGGCTGCTTACTGTATCTATTTCGTCACCCACAAGATGGGCTTCCATCCCGTGTGGGGCATGGTCGCAGCCATCGTTCTGGTCACCCTGTTGGGCATCATCTCCTACAAGATCTTCATAAACCCTATCCGAGAGCATGAGGGTGCTGTGCTGATAGCCACCATCGCCCTGGCTATGGCCCTCCAAGAGATTATGCTTCTCAAATTTACAGGCACCTATTTGAGTGTTCCCTCACTGGTCAAGGGGTATCTTGTGATCTTGGGTGTAAAGGTCTTTTATCAACAGCTCCTGACCTTCTGCGTGGCCTTGCTTATCATGGCAGTGCTTTGGGTTTTTCTGACGAAAACCAAGCTGGGCTTGGCCATCCGATCCACTGCTCAAGACAGGGAAGTGGCCAACCTCATGGGGATCAACGAGGCCCGGGTAGCCTTGATCACCATGGGCATCTCTGTCGGATTAGCCGCTTTAACAGGCGCCGTCGTCGTACCTCTCACTATCGTTGAACCGCACATGTGGATGGGCCCGCTGATCATGATGATGGCAGTCGTTGTACTGGGCGGGCTTGGCAGTCTCAAGGGCAGCTTTATGGGGGCATACATCCTAGGCTTTGCAGAGGCATTGGTTGTCTTCCTTGTTCCCAAGGGCGCCTTTCTAAAGGGTTCAGTGGCCCTCTCCATCATGATCCTGGTATTGCTCATAAGGCCGGAAGGCCTCTTTGGCGTTTCCTTCGAGGAAGAAAGATAAGCCCCGTTAGAAGACGTTCAGCACTCTAACGGGGTGCGGCTCCAAAAGGAATATTATCTCCTTGCCCGCTATGGGCAGTGGGGATTTCTAACGGGGTAAACATGGACCTCATTCTATTTTACTTGCGAAAGCTTTTTACCGTACTTAGAAATGAAGTGCTAGTGCTCCCATCTCGAGTTGTGGTCATGCTTTTCTTTCTCCTCATGCTCCTCTTACCTTTGTTTACGGAAGATCCGTATATCCTGCGGATTCTCACTCTCACCAGTATCTTTGCCATACTGGCTGCGAGCTGGGATCTGCTTTCCGGATTTACCGGCCAGATGAATTTCGGACATGCCCTCTTCTTTGGGGTGGGCGCCTACGTCGCAGCGTTGCTCAATAAATATGCGGGTATCCCTCCGTGGGGCAGCATCCCCCTTGGTGCATTGGGTGCGGTTCTGGCAGGCCTGATCATAGGCATACCATGCCTCAGACTCAGAGGGACGTATCTGGCTCTGACCACCCTTGCCTTCCCCATCATTCTGATGGGCATCGTTTTTGCTCTTCCTGACCTCACGGGTGGAGAACTGGGCATTTCTGGGATCGCTCGGCTGGCCGGGTCCCGCGTCGCTAATTATTACATCGCAGTTGTACTAATGCTCGGCCTGTGCACCATTATGTGGAAAATCACCGACTCCAATACCGGCATTATTTTCCATGCCATCCGGGAGGATGAACTGGCAGTCCGGGCCGCCGGCATCAACACGACACGCTATAAGCTTTTGGCCTTCTGCCTCAGCGGTTTTTTTGCTGGGATATCCGGGGGGCTCTATGCACATTTTATGAGGATCGCAGGTCCTTCAACCCTCGAAGTGTCCATGTCCTTCACAGTGGTCATCTGGGCGATCTTCGGTGGAATTGTGACCATCTATGGCCCAGTGGGGGCGGTATTCGTCCTCTTTCCTCTGCTGGAGTTTTTGCGCTTCTGGCAAGAGTATCGAACATTGATGTTCGCATGTATTGTACTGTTGATTCTTCTCTATATGCCTGACGGGCTTTTTCGTTGGCTGAGGGACAAGATAGAAAAGGAGTGTCCCCGGTGCAAAATTAGAAATACCGCCATGCGTGATACATGCCGCGTGTGCACAGCGCCGTTAGACTAATAAGGTTATGACACCCTCGAAACATGAAAATAATTCGAGTAATTGGGTTAAGGTTACGGTTACGAAGCCCGTTTGGGTTAGGGTTAAAGGGTTACGTCAAGTTCTTAAGACCAACAACGTAACCTAATGACGAAACGGGCCCTGTACCATATTAGGTTCAGGGCGGGCATCTTAACCTTTGCCATTAGACGTTGCCTTTATTTTATTTTTAGTATTTCTCAACTGTGGGGATAATCTATGAATGCAAGAGAAGCCTACATGTCGAAGCCATGGTTGAAATATTATCCGAAAGGTGTTCCCGAAGAAGTGAATCCTCCCATTCTATCCGTCCCTGAGTTGTTCGATCAAGTGGCCGATAAATACGGAAGTAAGACCGCATTGATTTTCTATGGCAAAAAGATCAGCTATGCGAAACTTAAAGAACTGGTCCATCGGTTTGCCACGGCCCTTGCCGACCTGGGAGTGGCCAAGGGAGATACAGTGGCCTTATACTTAT
>CAZFJD010000364.1:0-2897 GCA_964518775.1 uncultured Syntrophaceae bacterium | reverse complement strand
CGAGTTCCACATAATCGACATGGGCTACGGGATACTTCAAAATCTCGTGAATCATGCCACCGGCTCCCCCACCGAGGACCAGAACTGAATCGGGTTTTTGATTGATGAGCATGGGAAAATGAACAAAGTCTTCGATGGAGGCAATATCCGGGACAGGAGTGGTGATGGAGGGGACCCCATCCGTAAAGAAAGTGAACTGGTCACCCCTCTTCGTGACGGTGACGTTCCCGTAGACAGAGTTTTCATAGTGGATGACCTGGAGTTCTTTCCACTGAGACCGTATAGAAGACCGGTGGATCTCCTCGGCGTTTGGCCCCAGAAGCAAATAGGCAAACGAGAGCGTTAGAAGGATGGAAAGATACTTGAGGACATTCCGGAAGCCGAACAAAGGTCTTTCTCTTTCCCAAACAAGCGACGTGGCGATGAGCGTATTGAGCAGGGCGATCACAAAAGCGATTTCAAAAGAATTGAGAAACCGAATGAGCAAGAAGGTGATCGAAATACCCCCAATAACAGAACCAACTGTCTCAAGGACGTAGACCCTACCGATCGAGGGAGCCTCTTCCTGAAGATACTGGGAATAGAGCTTACTCCCGTAAGTGAACAGGGCACCATGAGAAACTGCGACCGGAAGAAGGATCAGAAAGGAGGCATAAAACACCGGAGCAAAACCCAGTCCTTCTCCTGGTGTCGTCAGAAGAAAGCTCTTGAAGATCCGCGCGAGGTAGACAGCAAAAGGAAAGGCCAGGGAAAAAATGATTTGAAGGAGTACATAAATTTCGAGTCTTTTTCCCGTTCTTTCTACGGATTTGCCGAGGACAAAGGCACCCGTTGCCTCGAGGACCATCCAGTTTGCGAGGATCACTCCGAGGGTAAGTTCATTGCCTAAAAAAGAGACAAGGAACTCCCTCATGAGCAGGATCTGCGCCACAATGCTGCTTATCCCCATGATGAGCAGAGAGGTCTTTAGAGATAAGAGTCTCATATTTTAATTCATTACCAATATATTTACCCTTTGTAAAGAGTCCGTCCAAAGGTTAAGGTAAACCTGCCTGTCGCAGGCAGGGATGCCCGTTTCGTCGAAGGGTTAGGTTGTTGGTCTTTGAATCATTACTACTTAACCCATTGACCCTAAACCAAACGGGCTTCGTTACCCTAACCCAAAGACGATTTTAATGGTTTGTGGACGATGAATCCATGGGGTTAAAAAAGAAGATGAAAGGTAATTTAGACGACGAGGTATTTCCTAACGATCTCTTCGTTGTGCCAGATCTCTTCCATGATGCCTTGATACTGAACCATCCCTTTTTCCAGGATGTAGCCTCGATCCGAAGTCCTACGGCAGAATTTCAAATTCTGATCTGCCAAAAGGATGGTCACTCCTTCGCTCCGAATTCGGCCCAAGACCTCAACTAAATTCTGAACGATAAGGGGCGCCAATCCCTCAGCAGGTTCATCCAGGAGAAGGAGATCCGGGTTCTTCATCAATGCCCGGCCAATGGCGAGCATCTTCTGCTCCCCTCCGCTCAATTGGTTTCCCTTCCGTTCCTTCAAATCGACGAAAACAGGGAAGAGATCGTAAATTTTTTCAAAAGTCCATTGGGTCTTGCCCCTTTTTGATAATCGGCGAGCGAGTTCAAGATTTTCAAAGAGGGTAAGGTCGGGAAAGATTCTTCGATCATCGGGCATATAGCCAATGCCAAGCTGAGCAACTTGAAATGAGGGCTTCTTAGCAATATCGATTCCTTTAAAAAGGATTTGACCATTCCGTGCAGGAGTGAGTCCCATAATGGAGCGGAGTGTGGTCGTTTTACCGACACCATTCCTTCCCAGTAAGCAGACAACCTCCCCTTCTTGAATGGATAACGAAACCCCTTGTAAAACATGGCTCTGGCCATAGAAGGTATCGATCTGATCTACTTTCAAGATAGGCTCTGTAGTTGGCAGTTCAGCGGTCATACTTTCTCCCAGAGAATTTCCTCACCGAGATAGACCTTTCGCACATCTTCATTCTGTTTGATCTCTTCAGGCATTCCATCAGCCAGGATCTGGCCCCGATGCAAAACGATAATGCGGTCCGAAAGGGAGAAGACGATGTCCATATCATGTTCGACAATGACAAAGGTGGATTGTTTCTCCCTCGATAGTCTTCGGATATTTTCTAAAACCTTCACTCGTTCCACAGGGTTCATTCCTGCTGTGGGTTCGTCGAGGAAGAGGAGTTTTGGTTCGGGTGCCATAGCCAGGCCGATCTCAAGAAGCCTCTGATCCCCATGCGACAATATGCCTGCGGGGAGGTCTTTTTTCTCTGTGAGGCCGATCTCGTTTAACAACTTTTGGACCCGTTCATTCACATCCGTATGACGATGGACGGGTGTGAAAAACCGCAGACTCTGATTTAAAAAGGAAAGGATAGGAATCTGGAGATTCTCGAAGACCGAAAGTTTTGGGAAGATGTTCATGATCTGGAAGGAGCGACAGATTCCCTTCTTTACCCTTTTATGAATAGGAAGATGGGTGATCTCTTCATTATTGAAAAAGATCTTGCCAGAGTCCGCCAGGATATTTCCAGTGAGGAGGTTGATAAGCGTTGTTTTACCGGCACCGTTGGGACCGATGATGGAGGTGAGCACTCCCTCTTCAATTCTGAGATCAATATCATCTGCTGCGCTCACCACGCCGAAATACTTTCTGAGTTTCTCTGCTTTGAGGAAATCTGCCATTCTAAAAAACCTTATTCTCTAAAGACCTCCTCTCCCCTGGCGGGAGAGGATTGAGGTGAGGGGGAAAAAGACCTTTTATTCACCCCCACCCTCACCCTCCCCCATCAAGGGGGAGGGGAGCGATGAGATAATAAAGGCCAGATTCGTTCGGTAAAGAAAATCACGATGCCACCG
>CAZFJD010000363.1:0-2917 GCA_964518775.1 uncultured Syntrophaceae bacterium | reverse complement strand
GAATATGGATCACCATTTATCATGAAGACGATGAAGCCTTCGATCTCTGGAGGGAGATTGGAATCCCGGGAAAGCGGATCGTCCGGATGGGGGAGAAGGACAACTTTTGGGCGATGGGGGAGACCGGTCCTTGTGGTCCTTGTTCAGAGATTGTGATCGATCAAGGAGAAGGCGTGGGTTGCGGCCGTGCCGATTGTGGTGTGGACTGTGACTGCGACCGCTTTTTAGAACTCTGGAACCTTGTCTTCATGCAATTCAATCGAGATTCGGAAGGAAAACTTCATCCCCTTGCCAAACCCTGCATCGATACAGGGATGGGCCTGGAACGGATTTCCGCCATCCTTCAAGGTGTCAGAAGCACCTTTGAAACAGACCTCTTTATACCCATCATCAAAGAAATTGAAACCGTCAGCTCCGTTCCCTATGGGAAAAACTCACAATCTGATATCTCCATGAGGGTGATTGCCGACCATAGCCGGGCCGCTACCTTTCTGATCAACGATGGCGTTCTTCCCTCCAATGAGGGCAGGGGGTATGTCCTACGTCGTATTATGAGAAGGGCGATGCGACATGGAAAGATGCTTGGGATCAAGGACCCTTTTCTCCATCAGACCTCCTCCAAGGTCTTGGATCTGATGAAGGACGCCTATCCTGAGTTTAGGGAGAGCCAAGATTTCGTTTCAAAAGTCATTCAGAATGAGGAGGAGCGTTTCTACGAAACCCTCGACTCAGGGCTGAAGATTTTACGAGAGGAGATGGATCGACTTCAGAAGGAAGGGATGAAAATTCTTTCTGGAGAAGTGGCCTTCCGTCTTTATGACACCTTTGGGTTTCCTCTCGACCTGACAGCCGATATCCTTCAGGAAGAAGGAATGAGTTTCGATGAAGAAGGGTTCAGAGCCCAAATGGAAGAACAGAGGCAGAAGAGCAAGCAGGCATGGCAAGGAACTGGCGAGGGGAAGGCAAAAGAGATCTATCGGCGATTGGTAGGTGAAGGGGTTCAAACAAATTTTATAGGGTATGAAGAGACTCAATCCGATTCCAAGATCCTGAAATTGATCAAAGGCGATGAGGTTGTCCCTTTTGGCATAGAAGGAGATGAAGTCGAAGTCATTACAGAAAAGAGCCCCTTCTATGGGGAGGCAGGTGGCCAGGTGGGCGATCGAGGCGTCATCTTCCATGAAGGTTTTTCCCTAGAGGTGAAGGATACGCTCCGGCCTATGGAGGAACTCATCGTCCATCAGGTGGAAGTGAAAAGGGGAGTAGTAGAGGAAGGGATGGAGGCCACCTTCCGGGTGGATCTGAATAGACGAAAAGCGACTGCCCTCAATCATACCGCCACCCATCTGCTTCAGGCGGTATTGAGAGAGATTTTAGGAGATCATGTTCATCAGGCAGGTTCTTTAGTCTCCCCTGATCGATTGAGATTTGACTTCACCCATTTCGCTGCCATTGAAGAGGAAGACCTTGAACGGATTGAAGCCCAGGTGAATCAGAAGATCCGTGAGAATCTGAAAGTCGAGACGAAAATCATGTTGATGGAGGAAGCTCTCCAGACAGGGGCCATGGCCCTCTTTGGGGAAAAGTACGGCGATAAGGTCAGAGTAGTGAAGGTCGCGGATTTCAGTATCGAACTCTGTGGAGGAACTCACACATCAAGAACTGGAGATATTGGTCTCTTCAAAATTGTGAGTGAGACAGGAGTGGCTGCTGGAGTGAGAAGGATTGAGGGCCTGACAGGGGGAGGAGCCTACCAATTTGTTAAAGAAGAGGAACTGGAACTTCGGAAAGTCGCCTTCTCTCTTAAATCGACTCCGGAAGAAATCTCCTCAAAGGTCGAGCGTTTGCTTCAAAGGCAGAGGGAATTAGAGAGAGAAGTTCAATCTTTTCAGGACAAGATCTCACATCAAGAAATTTTGGATCTCCTCCATTTCGTCAGAGAGGTGAAGGGGGTGAAACTTCTTTCGGCCAAGGTCGATGGGAAGAATCCAAAGCGATTGAGAGAGTTTGTTGACCAATTGAAAGCAAAGATCGGTTCTGGTATCATCCTCTTGGGAAGTCAGAGCCAAGAAAAGGTCTCCTTGATCATGGGTGTGACGGCTGACCTCACCCATCGGTTCAATGCGAACGATTTGATCAAGAAGATTGCGATCCATGTCGGAGGAACAGGAGGGGGCCGACCTGATTTTGCCCAGGCGGGTGGGACCGATTCTAAAAAATTAGACGAGGCACTCAAGGCCATTGACGATCTCATTTAACTCTTTCCCATTACTTTTCTATCCTCTACCATTACAACACTCCTCTCATCATTTTTTCCGCCTCGATTTAAAAGGAGTATTTCTTTCTAATTTAGCGCCTTCTGCCTATTAGAGATAGGCGACAGGCAAGAACAGGCAAGGAGGTAGGAATAAGAGGATGACTGAAGTGAAGACCCGATTCGCACCTAGCCCAACGGGTGACCTCCATATCGGAGGGGCAAGAACTGCATTGTTTAATTGGCTCTTGGCCCGCCATTATCAAGGGAAATTTATCCTTCGCATTGAAGATACGGATGTCGTCCGATCCACCCAAGAATCGATCCAGGTGATCTTGGATGCGATGACCTGGTTGGGGATGGATTGGGATGAGGGCCCTTTTTACCAGACCCAGCGGCTTTCCCTCTATCAGGAGGCAGCGGAGAAACTCATGAGAGAAGGAAAGGCCTACCGATGTTATTGTACCCCAGAAGAGTTGGAGACAAAACGGCAAGTCGCTCTCAAAGTAGGGATTAAACCAAAATACGATCGGACATGTCTCAACCGAAGATCTCCTTATCCGGAAAGACCCTTTGCGATCCGATTTCTCTCCCCGGATGAAGGAACCACTGTGGTAGAGGATCTCATTCAGGGACGGGTGGAATTTGACAATGCCGAATTGG
>CAZFJD010000362.1:0-2921 GCA_964518775.1 uncultured Syntrophaceae bacterium | reverse complement strand
TTGCCGCAGCGGAGAACGTGGGCTATATGATGGGATTTGGGTTCTCTGTGGGACTCCTTCGAGCCATCCTCTCTTACTTAGGCCATGTCTCCTTCTCCGCTATTTTAGGTTATTACCTTGCAAAGTCCAAGCTTGAGGCACGCGGAAATTGGCTTCCGATTGGTTTCGTTTTGGCCATCTCGCTCCACTGGCTCTACAATTCACTTCTCGTGATCGGGACGCTGAAGACATTGGGAGGTCTTCTCCTGCTCGGCCTCATGGTTTGGGCGTTTGGCCTCATCCTCACCCTTATCCTCCTCAAAAAGGCACAGGCGGTCTCCCCGTTTCGCGCTGCTCATGTCCTTCCCAAGAGACTAACCCGACAATGCCGAGCCTGTGGGAAAACCGTCTCTTCAAGGGCTCTCGTCTGTCATCACTGCGGTGAACCGCTTATTCTTGAGGAAGAAGAAGTTACTCTGAAAGTTTGATGAGGACACCCGTTCTTCTTGCATGGTGAAGAACAGCCCTAAACATAACCATCTCGAGAACCAGGTAGAGCCCAGTCAAGCCAAACCCCCAACCCAAAAGGTTCCCATACCCGGTATCAAATCCATAGAAGGATCGGAAGTATTCCAAAAAAAAGGTCAGGGGGATCACCTGTGCGATCTGAGGAAGCGGAAATGGGAGGATCGAGATGGGATAGTATACCCCACAGATCAAAACCATTAGGCTGACCAGAGACCAGGCGGCCACCTCTGCCTTATATCCGAAAAGGAGAACCAGGATACAAACGCTCAGCCCGATGAGGGCAGACGTCAGGAAAAGTCCGAGAAGAAAGAAGGTGAGAGGACCAATCCCTGGCCGCAAAAAGTCAAAGTCAAAAGCATGGGAGCTAAAGATCGACAGTAATAGAAAGACGAAGAAGGATCGGATCACACCAATTAGCCAGGATCCTAAAATCAGTTGGAAGGAATGAACCGGAGCGATGAACGTATGCTTGATCGACTTCGACCAGAGGTCATAGAGGAGGACATAAGCCACGTCGATCTGGCAGACCTGGATCACGCTCATGGAGATGACACCGATGAGGATGAATCCAGACATGTCGACATCCAACCCAAGAAAGACCGTCAGGAGTCCCACGGAGAAGAGACCGACGACAGGCCAGAAGAGGATCTCGAAGAGGCTAAAAACATTCCTCTTCGTAATGATCCAATTCTTAAATACGAAGGCCCATATCTGAATCAGTACCTTTTGCAAATTCGATGAAGACATCTTCCAAATCCGTCTGCCCTAAAGAGACCTTTTTGATCTGGCCGCCACTTCCAGAAACGATCGCGACCAAATCGGCCACCCTCCTCTCTCCGTCATCGACCATCACCTCGCAGAGGTCACCGAAGATCGAACAGTTGATCACGCCCTCGCTGCGAACGATCTCATCACAAGAAATCGGCCCCTTAAATTCAATCCTCACCATATCCCCAATCCGAACCATCCGCTTTAACGCCTCAGGGCTTCCCGTTGCAAGGATCTCTCCTCCCTTCAGAAAGGCAATACGATCACAAAGGTATTCCGCCTCCCTCATATTGTGGGTGGTAAGGAGGATCGTCATCCCTCTCTCTTTCTGAATCGACTGGACCTTTTCTCGGATTCTGACAGAGACCTCCGGATCGAGACCAACCGTTGGCTCGTCGAGAAAGAGAATTTGTGGGTCATTGAGCATCGATTTCGCAAGGGAGAGCCGCTGTTTCATCCCAGTGGAGAGGCGATCAAATGGGACACTCCGATGCTCCTTCAGGTCGAAAAGATCGATCAACGCTTCCACCTTTTCTTCTCGACCCTTTCCTGTAAGACCATAGAGCATTCCGTAGAAGTGGAGGTTTTCACGGACAGTCAGGCTCCAGAGAAAGTTTGCATTTCCACTCGAAATGTTCACCTTCTCCCTGATCCGATGTCCATTCTCAAGGCCGTCGATACCAAGGACTTCAACCGTTCCCCGATCAGGAAGTAGCAACGTGGAGAGAATGGAGAGGAGAGTGGTCTTCCCCGCACCGTTCGGGCCGAGAATTCCAAAGATCTCCCCCTCTTCGATCTGGAGGTTAATCCCCTTCAGGACCTCCTTCCTTCTCTTACTCCACCAACCCGATCGAAAGGCCTTGAATATTCCCTCTGCTCTGATTGCAAGTGCCATCGCCATCCAATTTCGGATTGCGGATTGTAGAATGCGGAATTTTGAGTTTCATTCCGAAATCCGCATTCCGAATTCCGCAATTAAAAAAATTATATTATGGAATTTCTGATTTGCCAAATGGAAATTGGCCAAAGTAAGCATCCCTTTTTCCTTAATAGAGATACTGAGACAGATCCATTCCAGATTATTCACGAGTCTTTCTACAGGCCAACGGGATTGAGTAGATTTTTCGGAGAAGCTTGACTTTTATTCACCTAAAGGGAGTGGCTTGTTATCTGAATCGTTTCTCATCAATAATTTATGCCAATTTTCTTAGGATCTTGTCCAGGGTTTTGTCGAAGGTCCAAAGAGGAACATCCGTTAATACAGCCGACGCAATCAGATGGACATCTATATAGCCCAACCCTTTTCCCATGAGTTGATGATTCTCAACGAATTCTAAGACTTCTTTATCTTCGGCTAATGTTGCCATAGGGAGTGATTGGAGATACGTAAGGATTTGACGCCTATTTTTAAGATTCCCACAGGCAAGCTCACCAACAATGAATGGATGGCATACAACTTGCCCGTCATTCAACAATTTCTCAAGGCCCACATTTCCATCACGCAGGTGAGACACCCATACGCAGGTATCAACAAGAACCATTCTATTTCTCTGCTATTCGCCGGCGAGGTATCATTTTCAGTTTCTTTTCGGTTCCGCCCAGTTTTGCAAGCCTCTTACTGCTTTCCATTGCAATTAATGCCTCTA
>CAZFJD010000361.1:0-2992 GCA_964518775.1 uncultured Syntrophaceae bacterium | reverse complement strand
CCCTCTCCCCCCTTCTCAACGATTAGGGGAATGTGATCCGGGGGACACCTCCGATTAGACGATGGCTAACTCCTCGTTGAGGAGATCAGAGATGAACATATGTCCGGGAGTATGGGTGATGCAGAGGTCGGGCTTGGCCTTCATCACAACGGCCTGTGGTGTCACACCGCAGGCCCAGAAGACAGGGACCTCCTCTTTTTTTATCCTGACTGAATCTCCAAAGTCGGGCCTTTTGATATTCTTAATTCCAATGGCTGAAGGATCACCGATATGCACAGGTGCACCATGAACTGAAGCATAGCGGGAGGTGATTTGGACAGCCTGAGTGACCTTTTCCGGAGGCATGGGTCTCATGCTAACAACCATGGGCCCATAAAACATTCCAGCAGCCCTACAAGGGATATTCGTGGTATACATCGGTACATTCTTATTCTCCTCGATATGGCGCACCGGGATCTTCGATCGGAGCAGTGCCTCTTCAAAAGAGAAACTGCAACCTAAAAGAAAGGTGACAAAATCAGACCTCCAGAGATTCTTGATCTCCTTTACGGTGGCTCCTAATTTTCCTTTACGATAAATATTATAGCGTGGGATGTCGGTCCTGATATCTGCATTGGAGGCCAAAAACCCCGTCCGAAATTTTCCAGGCTCCAAGACTTCAAGCAGAGGGCACGGTTTTGGATTTCTCTGACAGAAGAGGAGGAAGTCAAAGGCGTATTTCTGCGAAAGGATGACAAGATTGGCCTGCGCATAGCCCATGGCTAATCCAGCTGTCGGCTTATCCCATTTCCCTTTCCGTATGAGGAATCGAATCTCTTTTGGAGAGAGTTGATCGATTTTTTTCATTTGTTGTAAACCTCCTTCTATTCCTCTCGAAAATCAAATCTGTTGTTCCCTTCACTTAATAAATCAAGCCGACTCATCCAAGGACAAGTTCGAACATCTGTTCAGCGACGGTCTTTCCCCATTGGTTACCTTCATGCTGTTCGCGAAGTCTGAAACCCCATTTCTCGTAAAGATGGCGCGCTACGTCAAGGCCTACAAAAGTCCAGAGATAGACTCGTTTAAACTTCTTCCTTCTGCAAAATTCGACAGCCTCCCTAATTAATATATTCCCAATGCCTTGTCCCTGGTTCTCCGGAGCTACAACGAACCATCTCAAGTGGGCACCTTTGCTATCGTGATGAATCCCATCGATAGCGATTGAGCCTACAATCTTTTCTTCGTCACTCGCCACCCAGAAACCATCGCGCGCTTCGTTAAAACGGCACAGAAACTCTGAAAGCTCCGTGGCCACCTTCGATTCAAAATAGAGGCCAAAGCCCCAGTGTTCGTGGTAATACCTCCCATGAAGTTCGGCAACCCGACCAATGGCCCCAGGAACATAACCGGATAGCCTCACATCCTTCACGATGAACCCTTCCCTTTCCCTCCTGTGTGTCCCAGTGATGCAACGGGTGTTAAAGATTATTCAAGAAATATTGCAGGCGAGTCAAGAAGAAAATAAAGGCCTAACGAAACGAAGGTTCGAACGGAAACAAAGGGTTAAAGGAGTAGATTCTTTACAATCCCAGGAAGGCCTTTTTGACGATCTCCGATTCTAATAATTCCTTACCCTGCCCCGAGGAGATCGTTCGACCGGTCTGTAAAACATATCCTCGGTCAGCAAGCTCCAGTGCTTCTCGCACATTTTGCTCTACAAGAAGGATAGTATGTCCCTCTTCTTTCAATAAAGAGATTGCCCTAAACACTTCGGTAACAAGTTTCGGCATCAATCCGAGCGAGGGTTCATCTAACATCAGCAGCTTGGGACGACTCATAAGCCCACGGCCGAGGGCGAGCATCTGTTGTTCCCCTCCGCTCAGGGTCTCCCCTCTCTGCTTGCTACGCTCCTTCAATATTGGGAAGAGCCCATAAACATAATCTAAACCCTTTTCTATCTGTTCAACTGAATTGGTTGTAAACGCCCCCAAAAGGAGGTTCTCCTCAACCGTGAGAGGACCGAAGATATGTCTTGCCTCAGGGACATAAACAATCCCAAGTCGAACAATTTTGGCGGTATTGTGACCTGTGATATCCATACCATTGAATTCAATACTCCCTGATATTGTAGGAACAGATCCAATCACCGCTTTCAGTGCAGTGCTCTTTCCAGCCCCGTTAGCGCCCACCATCGCAACCAGTTCGCCCTCTCCAACCTCAAATGTCACTTCGTGAAGAGCCGGGATTCCTCCATAATGAACCCTAATCTGATTTACCCTTAGCATATTTCTCTCCAAGGTAGGCTTCGATGACCTTTTCTTGCCTGGCTACCTCCACCGGAGGGCCTTCGGCGATCTTTCTCCCTGCTGCCATGACTGTGATGATTTCAGAAATGGTCATGATAAATTCCATCACATGTTCCGTTAAAAAGAGGGTCAGCTTTCTTTCTTCTTTGATCCTTTTGAGGGTCTGAATGATCTCCTTGGTTTCGAGAGGATTAAGGCCGGCTGCAATTTCGTCAAGCATTAAAAGCTTAGGCCGGGTTGCTAAGGCTCGAGCTAACTCAAGCCTCTTCTGGAGACCGATGGGAAGCTCTGCAGGATAGGCATTTGCCTCTGGCGCAAGGTCTAAGAACTCCAATATTTCCTTGGCGTCTTTTCTGGCGATATGTCGATCACTGGCTCGACAGAATGCTCCAATCATTACATTCTCTTCAACGGTCAGATTTCGCATGATCTTCATGCTCTGGAAAGTCCTACCAATCCCCGCTTTCGTCACACGATGTGCCGGCCATCCAGTAATGTCTTCCCCTTCGAAATAGACCTTTCCGCTTGTGGGCTTATAATATCCGGCAATGCAATTAAACAGGGTGCTCTTTCCAGCCCCATTTGGACCGATGAGACCCGCTATCTGTCCTTGCTCCACATCTAAAGAAATATCGGCGTTAGCGATGACACCACCAAACTCCTTTACCAGACTCCTCACTTCAAGTAACATGGCCTCACGTCAT
>CAZFJD010000360.1:0-2996 GCA_964518775.1 uncultured Syntrophaceae bacterium | reverse complement strand
TTGAGTTTGTTTAGAGTTTAGGGTTTCGAGTTTAGGATTTAACATCTTTGTTTCGAGTTTCGAATTTCGGATTTTGGATTTTTCAATCAATCCCAAGTGGAAGAGTGATGGAGAAACAATTAGAACCCAATCCTTACCGAAAGATCCATTCGACGTCGGCTTATCGTCGCTTGATGAAGGCGTACTACATTATCGTGAAGCACCCCAACTGGTTTGGTAAGAAAGTGGCATGGATCACCAGCGGTGGACCAGTAGAGCCCCTGTATGCTATGGGTGTCCTCCCTTTCTACCCTGAAAATTATGGGGCCATGTGTGGCGCATCACGCATGTCAGTGGCTCTCTGTGAGGCTGCGGAGGAGAAGGGTTATTCAAGGGACCTCTGCTCTTATGCGCTAACTGACATCGGATCGTTTTTTAGCGGTCAGGGTCCCCTTGGAGTTCTCCCCAAACCCGATTTCCTGGTATGCGCCAATAATATCTGTGGAACAGTCATCAAATGGTATGAACTCCAAGCACGGGCCTTTGGTGTGCCCATCTTTTTCCTTGATACTCCCTTCGTTCACGATGAAATCCATGAACACACCCTCCGATATGTGGAACAACAGATGAAAGAGTATATCGAATTTCTTGAGCGCCAACTCAGGCGTCCCTTCTCAGAGAAACGTTTTCATCAGGTCGCCTCTCGATCCTTTGAGGCGATTACGCTTTGGAAAGAGACGCTCGATCTTTCCCGTTACCGGCCAGCCCCATTTGCAGCCTTTGATGCCTTTATCCATATGGCCCCGATAGTCACCTTGCGGGGAACTCGCTGGGCTGTTCAATATTACCGGAGGCTCAAGAAAGAGATTGAGGCAAGAGTAAGAAAAGGAGAAGGAGCCTTCGCCCTTGAAGAGATACGCCTGATCTGGGACAACATCCCAATCTGGTATGATATCCGAAACCTTTCTAAGATGCTCTCCTCCCGTGGAGCCATCCTTGTGGCTGATACTTACACTTCTGCCTGGGCCCTTGATCAGGTTGACCTAAGTCATCCTCTAAAGAGCCTCTCTAAGGCCTATGCCACGATTCACCTCAATTTGGGGCTCGACTACAAGATCAGGAAGGTCGCCAGCATGATGGAGAAGTATGGGGCCGACGGGTTCATCATGCACTCGAATCGGAGTTGTAAACCCTATTCTCTGGGCCAGTACGAATTGAAGCGGGAAGTATCAAAGGCGACTGGAAAACCAGGCCTGATCATCGAGGCCGACCATACCGATTCACGAAGCTACGCTCCCAGACAGGTAGAGAAACAGATTCAAGTCTTTCTTGAAATCATAAAAGGGAAAGATTGAGTGTAACGATTGAGCAGACTCCGCGCTCACAGAGCGGGGAGCTTCCACCGAAGAGGTATGCTTAGGTTGTATTGACCTCTATTTTAGACACGTGAGAAAAGCGAGAATGCTAATAAAATAGACCTGGCCACAAGCTAAAGCTACAAACTATATTCCTTGGATTTTTTTTATACTATTTGAATTTTTTTTATACCATTAATACCCTATGAGATTTTCTTTCTTTTTTGAAAAAAAATAACCTAAGTACTTTACAAGGCTACATTTTTTCTCAAAATCTGCGCTAATATATCAGCTCTGACTCTCTTATTCTTTCCTAAAAAATTTCCCCGAATCATTCTCTTCCCCTTCTACTTTTCTAAAAGAGAAGCACGGTTTTATACCGAATTTATTCCTATTAACCCCATTTATTTTTCGAAGAAAATAAGATTTACTTTTTCGTGACATAATATCACATCAGTAAAGGTCCTATGCTCTTCAACGAAATTTGAATTTTGAAAATTTCTTAGAAATCAACATGTTAGTGCGGCCAATTTTTTGGCATCTAACTTGCAACCTCGACAATTTTGTATGTAACCAATTAAATTCTTCAATGGCACAACAGGAGGTAATCAATTCCCATGAAAAAGATAAGTCTTTTGATCAGTTTTTTCATTCTCTTCCTACCCCTTTCCAATGCATTTGCTCTTGATACCGATCTTTATGTGGTTTCGGGTACAGAAATTCCTCCAAATGTCCTGATCATGTTTGACAATTCAGCGAGCATGAACGACAAGATCTCAGGGGCTCAATACGATCCTTTAACAACCTATCCATTCGCTATCACTGAGTACCCAAACCAGGTTTATTATCGCGGGACAGGTGGATCATGGAACATCTATAGAGATTCAATAGAGCAAATTACATGTAGCGCAGCAAAAACAGCACTGACCAGTGAAGGGTTTTATACTGGAAGAATTAGATTTTCGACTTCTGAATGCGGAACAGCTAACCTTGTGAACCTGAGGACAGGAAATTACATGAACTATATGCAGGTGTCAGGTGGACCTGCGGATCGGCCAAAACTTGGAATTGCGAAAGGAATTATCCAGAGTTATGTCAACACTACTGATGGTGTTCGCTTTGGGGCAATGATATTTAATGATAATGAAGGAGGAAGGATATTAAAGGAGATTAAGGATATGACGCCTCAAAATCGGGCAGATCTCCATGCCGCTATTGGTGGTCTCTCCGCAGATACCTATACACCGATAGCCGAGACGCTCTATGAGGCTGGCCTATATTTCAAAGGAGTTCCGAGCTATTTCAATTCAGGGGTTAAGTATACCTCACCTGTTCAGTATTACTGCCAGAAAAATTATGTGATCATCATCACAGATGGTGAATCGACGAAGGACAGAAACAGTGTTCTGAATAATATAGGTGACCAAGACGGCGATGGCCGGGAACCCGGCGGAAGTCATGAAGTGCCTTACGCCCTTGAGGGTTCTGACTACTTGGATGATGTGGCAAAGTATCTCCACGACAATGATTTTAATCTGGGCATGGAGGGCAAACAGAATATCGTCACGTACGCCATCGGATTTACTGTCAATTCTCCATTGTTAGAACGAACGGCTAAAAACGGAGGAGGAAAATTCTTCTATTGCCATAACGCCCAGAGTT
>CAZFJD010000359.1:0-2997 GCA_964518775.1 uncultured Syntrophaceae bacterium | reverse complement strand
CCCAAACATGATCGATCCGTAGGGACAAGCCATCCAGCATTTCCTACTCCCATTGCATTTGGTGGAGTCGATCAACACTGCACCGTAACGATCCTCTTTGAAAATGGCATCGTTGGGACATGCTTTGACACAGGCAGGCCGCTCACAATGGTAACAGGGGATAGCCAAAAAATGGAGTCTTGTGTCGGGGAAAGAGCCCTTCTCCCATTGATAGACCCGCATCCATTTCTTAGGGCCAGGAGGAAGCTGGTTCCATTGTTTACAAGCGACCGTGCATGCGTTGCAGCCTATGCACCGGCTTTGATCGAAATAGAAACCGTATTGAACCATCGCTTCATTCCTCCACCTTCTCAATCTGAACGAGATTGGTCGCTTTTGGCGCAGTGGTACAACTCTCTGTGTCTCCCCCGAGAAGTGTTGAAGGGGAAGGTCCCCAGTCCACTCCATTCTCATCAGGTTCATACCAAGCGCCCTGACGGATTACTGTCACGCCTGGCATGATCCTCGATGTCACATAGGCTCTGATCCGCACCTCTCCCCGATCATTGAAGACCTTCACCCGATCCCCGTCCCTTATCCCTCTCGCTTTTGCATCAGCAACGTTGATCCATACGCGATGTTGGTACAAATCTCCTCTGAGCCAGGGATGGTTCCAGAAAAGATAATGGACGCGATACCGGCTATGAGGAGTAAGTAAGTATAAGGGGTATTTCTCAGTGAGACGATCGTCCATCCCCCTGATAGCCGAACAGTAGACCGGCATCGGTCTCAAATCATTCCAATCGCCTGGCAGGTTATCGATCAGGCGTCCGAAATGATCGTAATGTTCGCCCTTGCCTCGATTCCTCTCATCGGCGATGTATTCAGAAAATATCTCAATCTTCCCTGACCATGTCTTCAAAGGTTTCCCTTCCTCTATAAAGGAATCCCAGCAGCCCGTGTGGGGCTTCTCTTCTAACTCGTCGCAGTTGATAAACTCGCCCTGAGTGAAGCGTTCCCAAGAAGGGACTTCCTTATCCCGTTCTGACCAGTAGTGAACTACCTGCTGATAGCAATCCCTCAAATACCGCTCGTAGTCTTGGTCCCAATTTGCATCATTGGTATAGTACTTGAAATAGTCCCTGGGATTGATCCCGAGCCGTTCCGCCAACTTCGTGTAGACCCAGATCCAGGGCTTAACTTCCCCTTGCGGAGGGACTACGCCAGGGCAGAAGTTGACACTCTCAAAGCCTCCATATGAGGTTCGCCTAAGGGTCCATTGCAGGAAGCACGATGTCTGCAAACTTAGCCGTGGGGGTAATGCGACTGTGCATGGTAACGATGAACTCCATGCGATGCATGGCCCTTACCTGGTCATTGGAAGAATCTGTAGCTGTAACTAAATGGTTACTGGCATGGGGTTTACTGCCTCCGCCCCAGAAGAGCATCTTAGGGTTGAACTGTTGGACGAGAGAGGGATCTGCCCTCCAACCCACCATCTTGCGATACTTCTCTTCAGACAATTCGCCACTACGTACCTTCTCAAGGAGTAGAACAGCCTGTGCCCAATAGTGGCTTCTATAGAATTTGGGAACCTTATAAGGGCCAGTAGGTCCCCAGGAGGCTATAACGTTAAAAGCCCGGTGAGGTCCAAGATTCATGGGCGGACCAGACCCAGGCGTTCCCCAATAGCCGAGGATGGCCTGGAGGGATGCAAAGGCTTTGACGGTCTGCTCCCCTTGAGCCTTGCGATTGACACTGTAATGATTCCACATCCAGGCCGGTCTGGAGGCACGTGCGACCAAACGGGTGAGCTCCTTGATTGTTTGAGCTGGAACAGCGCATATCCTTTCAGCCCATTCTGGAGTCTTTTCAATACCGTCCTCCATTCCCAGGATGTAACGTCTCCATCTCTCCAATCCATTGGGTTCTACAAATCTCTTGACGAATTCGTGTTCAACCCAGTCTTCCCTAAAAACGACGTTCGCCATGGCCAAAAACATGGTACAGTCCGTCCCTGGTTTGATGGGAATCCATTGGTCTGCAAGACTCTCTGCAGTGCCCGTATACCGGGGATCGAACAGGATCACAGGAGTTCCTTTCTCCCTCGCCAGCTTAATGAACCAAGCAAATTGATGAGCAGGGCCGTGGTGGTGAATTGTAGGATCGAAACCCCAGAGAACGATCAGCTTAGAGTTGGCCAGCATGTCTGCAGCCGAACTGGATGAGAATTCGTGATAGTTCCACCCAGGGACTCCTGCCATGATATGGCCGATCAATCTCTGAGGATCGTAAGAACACCATCCCCAGCTATCTACACCCGCACCCCAAAACTGAAAGAGCCTCTCCAAGGATTCATTGGGCATATAAGGGGTGATGATCGAATAAGGCCCATATTTCTCTCTGATCTCCTTCATGCGCTTCGCAATCGTGTCAATTGCCTCGTCCCAGGAGATTCGCTCAAATTTTCCTTCCCCCCGTCTCGAGCCAGCAACGCACCTTAAGGGATAAAGAACCCTCTCCTCCTCCATGTGCAAGTACTTATGAAAGACCAAGCCCATCGTACAGGGCCGACGCTGCAGGCGGTTCTTGACGAGACCCTCGAGGGATAATACCCTCTCTTCCATTCCCACCCCTGGGTTGTAGCGGTCATCAGGCTCCACACGAATAACCTTGCCGTCTCTTACGTGGGCCTTGATCACACAGGCGCTGTTGCCACCGCAGTTACAGACACAGGTCGTGTAAACCGTCTTTTCTGAGCTCATGGACATGATGATCCCTTTCTTGGAATAGGACATTTATATCTTGGGCCATAACAATTTTCAAGGACTCCCCAACAAAAATGGAGAAGGTAAGAGGAAGCTAAGGATGACTCAATATTATCGAAAATACAACGTAATGGCCACGGGAAAACCCTTCATTCATTTGACAACATTAATAATAGAATTTAATATTTACCTAAATTGAGCGATTCTATGCTTTAAGCATCAATGAATGTCATTCCCGCGGAAGCGGGAA
>CAZFJD010000358.1:0-2999 GCA_964518775.1 uncultured Syntrophaceae bacterium | reverse complement strand
CAGATATGACCTACGACCAAGCATCGAATATTGGAGTGTTTTTTGCCGTATTCAATAAGGTCCTTTGCGATTTGAGAATTCCTTTTTTTCTCTCCTTTATACAGGTGGGTGTGTCCAATTCCGCCGAGGGATTTGAAATAGAGGTATGGATCTGACTCAAGAAAGCTGAATATCTGCTGGTTCCTTTCTCCAAAAGCAATAGCTTCATCCAGAAGACCCAGCTCCGCACAGGTCCAGGTGAGCCAGCAGCAAGCGTAGCCTTTGATTTGCTGGCTATCAATCTCCTCGCCAATGGCCAGTGCATTACTGAGATATGCATAAGCATCAGTAGGCTTCCCTATCCCATAAAAGCCGAAGCCAAGCCAGGCATAGAACATCCCAAGCCTTGCCCTGTCATTTAGAGATTCGGCCAGACCGACATGAGCAATGAGCAGATCAAACATTCCTTTGAAATCTCCTCGATAATAAAAAACCAAAGCCCACTTGATTAGGAGGTCAATGAGGATTTCCTTTTCTGCCTTCGATTTTTCTGGTTTATCACTGAGAAGGTCAAAAGCTTCCTTGTAGTATTGATGAGATTCTTCAACAGCATATCGTTTCAGGCTCTTTTCGCCCGACTTCATAAGATAATCGACGGCTTTCTGTAGAGATTGACCCCGCTTGAAATGAAAGGCCAGGGTCTCATAGAATTCTGAAACCCTCTCGTGGAACAACTGCTCCATCACGAGGGCGATGCGCTCATGGATCGCCTGGCGTTCTCTTTTTAGAAGACCGCTGTAGACCACCTCCTGGGTCAAGGCATGCTTGAAAACATATTCCAGATCCGGCTGAATGGACCGGGTCCGGATGAGGTCAAACTGCTCCAACCGGTGCAGATGATGGTCGAGTCGTTCTTTGAGCTCCGTGATCTTGTTGAGGATCTCGTAGAGAAAGGCCCTCCCGATGACCGAGGCCTCTTGAAGGATGCGCTTCATCTCCTTCTCCAGCCGGTCGAGCCTGCCGGAGATGACGCCTTGTACTGTTGGCGAAATGTCGGACTCGCCAATTGGCCGACTCAGCCTCCAGTTGCCGTTGTCGCGCGTTAGGGTGCCCGATTCGATCAGGGAGTTGATCACCTCTTCCAGGTAAAAGGGATTGCCCTCCACCTTTTCCTGAATGAACTTCCGCAACTCCTGGGGGATGGCCTTGGACTTCAGCAGAGATTCCATCATATCCTGCGTGTCCGAGGGCGAGAGATCCTGAAGCTTGATCTCCTGGTACGATTTGCCAAGGGCGCCCAACTGATGGCTGGTGAAGAGACTGAAAGGAAGCCGGTAGGCGCAGATGAACAGGACAGGATGGCTAAATTCCGATAGAATCGAGCGAAGAAGATCAAGGGACGATGGATCTGCCCAATGGAGGTCCTCCAGACAAATAACCGTTGGGCCACTCTGGGCCAGAGCGAAAAGAATGGCCTGGACTGCTTTTAAAAGACCCGATCTCCAAAATTCAGGGCTCACTCCTTCTATCTCGGGATAGCTGAGGCTATAAAGACTTCCTACATAAGAAATCATATCCTCTTTCTTTCCGATTAGGTCTTCTACACCTGATTCGATTTTTTTCCTCACTTTTTCTGGAGAATCACCCTCTTCAATTTGCCAGGCCCGATTCAGAAGATCGATCAGCGGAAAATACGGGATGTTTTGGGAATAGGCGTATGCATGCCCCTCACGCCATTGGATTTCATTGAGATCCAAAGTGGCCCGGAACTCCTCAAGGAGTCGGGTCTTTCCAGTGCCCGCATCCCCACAAATAGAGAAGATCGCCCCTTTGCCCTGACGCAGTCTTTGCACGGCCTCCTGGAGTTGGGCCAAATCCGCCTTCCTGCCGATGAGATCAGCCCTCAACCCAAAGGTACGATGCAAAGTAAGCGGCTTCTCTTTTGTAGAGAGCAGCCTGTAAACTTGCACCGCCTCGGCCTTCCCCTTGACCTGGGCAGGCTCTAACCTTTCAAAAATAAAATGCCCTTCTCCCAGTTGATAAGTCACTGAACCCACCAATATCTCACCCGCCTTGGCCAGCCCGCTCAGCCGTGAGGCCAGGTTGATGGTATCCCCCAACACGCCGGTAGTGCCTCCGTCCTGATCCACTTGACCTGTTACTACGAGGCCGGTATTGATGCCGCTGTGCATGGATAGAGATCTTCCCACCCTCTCTTCAACCCGTGGACTCATGGCCTCCACAAAGGAGTGTATCTCCCTGGCAGCCCGGATGGCCCTTACCGGGTCATCTTCGTGGGCCTTAGGCACACCAAAGAAGGCCACGACGGCATCGCCGATAAATTTCTGGATGGACCCATCGTACTTATTCACTACAGAGGTGATCCCCCGGAAGATCTCCTTCATGATCTCCTTGACCTCTTCCGGATCAAGCCTTTCCGATATGGCGGTGTATCCAGATAAGTCAGAGAAAAGAACTGTGACTTGCTTTCGCTCCCCCTCAATGGATGGTTCTTTCCTCTCAATAGCTTCTTCCTTTTCCAACTTTTGCCCGCACTCACCGCAGAATTTGAATTGAGGAGGATTGGGAAAATTGCATTTAGGGCAGATTCTTTCCAATCTTGCCCCGCATTCCCCACAGAATTTCATGTTCTCGGGATTTTCTGTTAGGCATTTCGGGCATTTCATTTTTGATGGACTCCGATCTCCTCACCCTTCCCTCTCCCCCCTGGCGAGAGGGATGGGGTGGGAAGGAAAGAGAATAAAAATGAGAAAGCCTCAGGGGGCATAGAATCTCCTCCTGAGGCTTTCAAATAGACACCTTCTTTAAACCTTCTTTCATAGCTTGCTCCAGAAGGTTAGGGGTTATGCCGTTGTTTTACCGGGGAATAGGAACAAGTCTTCGGGAACATACCCAAATGATATTTGGGTTTTCCTTAGCTCCCTCATTGCTTTTCAATTTGCGCTTCAGCCCAGGCAACGACTGCCTCGGCGATCTGAAGGGCTTTTTTAAACTCCTCT
>CAZFJD010000357.1:0-3005 GCA_964518775.1 uncultured Syntrophaceae bacterium | reverse complement strand
TTTTTTCAGCAGCTTTTTAGGAGAAAAACTATGGGTGCACAGGAAGTTGCCTTAACGATCAAAAAATCCTTTGAGCAGACAGTCGTTCGTTTCTTCAAGGGAGAGCGGATGGAGAATCAAGTCAATCTTGAGGGAAGCCATGAAAGAGAGGCTTAAGATTGCCATAGCCGGAGCCGGGATGGTGACTCGTCACCATCTCATCGCCTGGTCTTGCATTCCCGGGGTAGAAGTAGTTGCTATCTACAATCGGACACCCGAAAAAGCGAGTGCCCGGGCCCGGGAATTTGGCATTCCAAAGGTCTATTCGGGCATCGAAAGCATGCTCGATCAGGAGAAGCCCGATGCCCTTGATATTGCTGTGGCCGTAGAAGCCCATGCTGCCTTTGCCAAGATGGCAGCTGGGCGCGGCATCCACATTCTTTGCCAGAAACCGATGACCACGACCTTGAAAGAGGCTGAGACACTGGTAGCCGAGATCCGTGAGAGAGTCAAGTTCATGGTTCATGAGAACTGGCGTTTCCGGCCTCAATACCGGCAAGCAGCCAAATGGATCGCAGAAGGGAAGACCGGTCCGATCAGAGAGTTTCGGTTATCGACGCGAAGCTCTGGTTTAATTTCGAGGGGTGAGAGCGGAAGACCTTTTGCTATTGAAAGGCAACCTTTCTTTGCCCATATGCCGCGTTTCATCATCCTGGAACTTCTCATTCACCACTTAGATACCATTCGCTTTTTGCTTGGAGAGATGCGAGTCATTGGTGCGCAAACAAGTCATATCAGCCCTGAAGTCATCGGAGAGGATTTAGCCGTTATTCTTCTCAAGACTGAAAAGGGTGCTATTGGGATGGTTTCCGGAAACCTTTCGACTCCAGGAACCTCTCCTCTTCCAAGAGACCGGATGGAGCTCATTGGAGAACGCTCAAGCATCCTTCTCGAAAACGATACTCTGACACTTTCGGGTGAAAGCAACGAGACAGTCCACATTAACCTTGAAGAGGCCTATCAGGCCTCATACGACAATGCGATCTCCCATTTCGTGGAAGGCCTGCGGACCGGAAAACCTTTTGAAACAGATTGCTTCGACAACCTCAAGACCTTGAGGTTGGTGGATAATGCATACCGGTTCGCCGAGAATGAAAACCTTTAAGAGAAGAGGTTCACATGTACAGACCACTCATCGGAATCAGTGTGGGCGATCCTGCAGGGATTGGTCCAGAGATTACAGCAAGGGCACTCGCGTTACCTGAGATCTATGGGCTTTGCAGACCCCTGGTGGTGGCTGAAGCAGAGATGATGAAAGCCGCGATCAAGTTCTCCAAACTCGATCTTAAAATCCGAGTCATTTCCTCTCCCAGAGAAGGCCTTTATCAGTTTGGGACAATCGATCTTCTTGATCTGAAAAATGTCGATGGGAAGTTGGTCCGACATAAAGTGATTTCAGCTGATTACGGGAGAGCGTCTTTTGAATACGTTCAAAAGATCATCGAGTTAGCACTCTCCAAGGAGATCGATGCCACGGTCACAGGGCCCATCAGCAAAGAAGCGATCAACCAAGCTGGGTTTCACTATTCAGGCCATACGGAGATCTATGCCGATTTAACGCATACGAAAGATTATGCCATGATGCTTGTCCACAAAGAGTTTCGGGTGATTCATGTTTCAACACACGTCTCACTGAGAGAGGCTTGTGATCGGGTGAGACAAGATCGCATCTATCAAGTCATTCGGTTGGGGTATGATGCAGTGAAAGGATTGGGGATTGAGGACCCTAAAATCGCTGTTGCCGGACTCAATCCTCATGCTGGAGAGAGCGGAATGTTCGGCCGGGAAGAGACCGAGGAGATTGAGCCTGCCATTAAGCAGGCTCAAAGAGAAGGATTGAGAGTCGAAGGTCCGATCCCTCCAGATACTGTTTTCTCAAAGATGCAGGGAGGCCAATACGATCTGGTGGTGGTGATGTACCACGACCAGGGCCACATTCCCACGAAACTCATCGGTTTTCAGTACGACGATAAGACCAAGACATGGGGCTCCATGTCAGGGGTCAACATCACGTGTGGATTGCCTGTCATCCGAGTCTCTGTAGACCATGGGACGGCTTTTGGAAAGGCAGGGGAGGGAAGGGCAAATCCTGAAAGTATGATCCAAGCCATTCAGATCGCAGCAAAATTAACGCTAAGCTAAATTGAGCGATTTAGTATTTTTGAAGGAGAGTAGGAATGCCTCAAAGTCTTTTAGAACGCGATTTTTTAAGTGAGGTCAATACCTTTTCATTTCACCAAACGGGTGAATGGTTAATCGGCGATAAATAATTCTTCAACATTAAAAGGTTTTCGCTCTAAAAGCCTTTTCAGCATCCCTACTCTCCATAGAAGTTATGAGAATCGCTCAATTTAGGGCTAAGTAACTTTTGATGTGTCATGGATTTATTTAACAAGGGTGCTGAAAAGTCGAAGGGTTGACATTAAGAAAAAAAGGGAGTTTAATAAGCCCTGTAGATTTTGGACGTTCTGTCAATAGGAACGAAATAACAGCGAAAGGAGGTGGGTCGTAAAGAGGAGATTATTCTAAGCGGCTACGGTGAAGTTGATTTAGTGAGGAGAACCTTTGAAGGAGGTGAAGGGTTATGGAAGAGAAGAAGGGTTTAACGAGAAGGGATTTTCTTAAAAGCACAGCAGTCGGAATCGCTGGAGCAGGACTCGCATCGTTTCCATTCGAGTCAGTGGCACAGAAAGGGGTTGAGCCTCCCCCAATAAAACCCGAGAAGGATGCCGTCCTAAGAGTGTTACGATGGGAGGTCTTCGTCCAAGGTGACAAAGATCTCTGGAACAAGAATACGAAGAAATGGGAGGAGACCACCGGCTGCAAGGTGATGCTTGAGTACCTCAGCTGGGAGGATGTGAGGCCTAAGGCTGCCATGGCTGCTTCAGTCGGAGCAGGACATGACATCGTCCTCGGATGGCATGATGATCCCCATCTCTATCCGGATAAGCTCGTCGATGTGACGG
>CAZFJD010000356.1:0-3007 GCA_964518775.1 uncultured Syntrophaceae bacterium | reverse complement strand
ACAAGAAATTCCCTAAAGACAATAGCTTATTGGAAGGAGGGCGACAAGAACTGGCTCCTATCGAAGAATTTGTGGGAAAGATCAAGGGTGCCAAAGACCACCAACGAAACAAAGAATTTATTGTCATTGCACGGGTGGAAGCCCTCATCGCCGGTTGGGGGCAGGCCGAAGCAATGAAAAGAGCTCTCCGTTATGTAGAAGCGGGAGCAGATTCCATCCTCATCCACTCCAGATCGAAACAACCTGATGAAATTCTCGAATTTATCCGAAATTGGAATCAGCCAACACCCCTTGTATTAGTCCCAACGAACTACCCTTCCTTGACACTTCGGGAAGTCGAAAAGTTGAAAAAAGTCAAGCTCTTTATTTATGCAAACCAACCATTGAGGGCTTCAGTGAAGGCACAGGAGGCTTTGCTCGAGGAGATCAAGAGAGCCGGAGGGATCCACACCATTGATCACATGATGGTTCCTGTCAACCATATTTTCGATATTCAGGGCGTCCCTGCCATGAAAGAGGACGAGCAAAAATATCTGGTTTGATCCTGGGAGAGAAATGGAAACAATAAAGATCGGATTTATTGGATTCGGGGAAGTGGGAAGAGCCTTTTCTCAGGAGATGAAGGCCAGAGGCGCGGAGGTTTACTACTATGATACTGTGGAGAAAAAACCGGAGGAGTGGATTACTTCTCTCCCTTTGAAGGAACTGATTCAAATCTGTAACATCATCCTATCCACAGTGGCTACGCATGTCGCCATAGAAGTCGCTGAAAAAGCGGTGACCTATTTAAGCTCCGATAAAACTTATGTCGACATGAACTCGACATCCGCTTCCGTTAAAACCAAAATTGCTGAGATCATCAAAAAGACAGGAGCGAATTTTATTGAAGGGGCTGTTCTCAGTGCTGTCGGGGAGACTGGTTCAAAAGCATCCATTCTGGTTTCAGGGAAAGCCGCGGAAGAATTTTCTCATTTGATGAATCGCTTTGGCCTTGTCAATCTCAAATATTTTTCACCGAACATAGGCGATGCCTCTCTGGTGAAGATGATCCGAAGTATATTTTCGAAGGGGGTTGAGTGTCTCTTGCTGGAAATGTTGATCGCAGCAAAACGAGCCGGTGTGGAGGATTATCTCTGGAAGGACATTGTCGATTTTATGACAAAAAATTCTTTCAAGAGTGTGGCCGAAAACTGGATCAGAACCCATCCACTGGCCTGTGAAAGACGATACCATGAGATGGTTCAGGTGATGGAGACATTGGAGGAGATAAATATTGAACCGATCATGACTCGAGGGACACGCAATTTCTTTCAGAGGTCAAGGGCAATGGGATTGGAGAAAATATTTGGCACCAAACCAGACGACTTCTGGAATGTCCCAATTTGCATGGAGAAAGAGCTAAAGGATAAAGGGGTTTAAGCTCTTTAGTGTTTAAAAATTAATTTGAAAGGAGGAGGCCATGAAAAAAAAATCATTTTGTTTTGTTTCATTTGCCTTTGCGGTAACGGTCCTTGTTTTCAGCTTCATTTATACCGCTGAAGCGAATGCGCAGCAGCCACTGCTCAGGCTTTCCATGGGAACTGGAGGAACAGGAGGTGTTTTCTACGTTATGGGGGGAGGCATTGCCAATATCCTGACCAAGTACATGCCAAACACTGAAGTCACCGTGGAGGTCACCGGCGGCTCAGTGGACAATTGCAAATTGCTCAAGGCGGGTAAGGCAGACTTGGGGCTTTCTGGCGCCGATATTTGCGTTGATGCCTTCAATGGTGTAGAAAAGTTCGGTAAAGGGACCCCCCAAGACAAAATCCCACTACGTGCTCTGGGCGCTATTTATACAAACCATATGCATTTTATCACCCATAAGGACAGCCCCATTCAGTCTGTATATGACTTGAAAGGGAAACGCGTGTCCACCGGATCCCCGGGTAGCGGAACCGAAGTGAAGACCACAAAGATCCTGGATGCCTTTGGAATCCATGTCGACAAAGACATCAAGCGAGAGCGTCTGGGGGCAAATGAGTCGGTGAACGCTTTCAAAGATAGAAAATTGGACGTGATCGGTTGGGACGGGGGAATCCCAACAGGTGCTATTCTCGACCTATCTACCACACCAGGCATCAGTATCAAAATGCTCTCCTGTGTAGAAGGGCTACCTCAATTGGAAAAGAAATACCCGGGACTCTACTACCCAACAGTCATCCCAAAAGGCATCTATCCCGGGATTGATTATGATGTGCAGAGCATCGGTCATACCAACCTCTTTGTTACTTTAGAGAAGATGGACAGCCAGCTGGCCTATAACATTATAAAGACGCTTTACGCTCATATTAATCCGGATCTGATTGCAGTTCATAAAGAAGCGGCCAAAATTAGCCTGAAAACACTCGCTACAGGATCACCGATCCCGTTTCACCCAGGGGCAGTGAAATTTTATGCAGAGAATGGGATTCAGGTAAAATAAAATCCTGTTGGGAAGGAGAAGGAATGAATTGGGGGGGCTAGGTCAGTTATTTGAAAAATAACTTTCCTGGTGCCCCCCTTTAGCAAATGCGGGGAACAGAGGGTTTTTATCTGAAAGGAGAGCTGATGGATAAGGCTCCATCTGAGAAAGAACAGTATATCGCCGAGGAAACCCTCAAAGAGGCAGAAAAGTATATTGAAAAAGACGAAGGATTAATTGATGCACTCCCTCCCGGGTTTGCAAACTGGGCGGTGACTATCATCGCCCTCATCATGTCTCTTATCCACCTTTACGCCGCGGTGGGAATCATTACCCCCCACATTTTGCGTGGGATCCATGTCATGTTTGTGACCGGACTCACTTTTCTGGTTTTTCCTGTCACGAAAAAGTTCCGAGGAAAGATTTTTTGGTTTGACATCCTCTTTTGCCTCGTGAGCATCATTCCTATCATTTATCTCATCGTAGACTTTGACAACATTATTGATAGAGCTGTTACGCCTAACCAGTGGGATGTCTTAATGGGCAGTATTTTGATCCTCGTTC
>CAZFJD010000355.1:0-3022 GCA_964518775.1 uncultured Syntrophaceae bacterium | reverse complement strand
ATTTAATAATATTAGATATTAAACATATAGATGAAAACAGTCACATACAAGGTACAGGAATATCGAACCGTGCAATATTGGAGAATCTGACAAGACTTTGTGAGGAAGTTCATACAGAAATTGTTGTTCACGTGCCGTTGATTTCAGGATTTAACGATGATGAGGAAAATATCAGCAAGATTGCAAAATTTGTCAGTTCGTTGAAGAAAATTGGGCATATTGATTTATTGCCTTTTAATGAGTTGGCTTTAGAAAAATATGGAGCCCTGGGGCGAGACTGGGAATACGCCAGAGCAAAACGACAATCGCCTGAGCAATTGGCCAGATTGCAGGAGATAGTTAAATCCTACGGGTTAGAGGTTACCATAGGAGGGTTGTGGTAGTGGACATAGCTTTTCTGAATAGATGGAAAAAGGGGGGGTAAGAATGGCTTTTGCTCAACAAGCAACAGAAAGGTTCGACGACATGAGACAGATGGTTCTGGACCATGTCTGGGTACCCTTACGCCCATGGAATGCACTGGCTGGTCCAGATGGATTTAACATTTTCGTTGAAGGAAAAGGGTGTCGACTGACTGATATTAACGGAAAGACATACATTGACTATTACTCGGGCGTAGGTAATGTTGTTAACCTTGGCTATGGCAGAAAGGAGATAATAGATGCTGCCTACGAGCAGATGACAAAGTTGGCCTTTCGGCCGGCCCATGAACTTACTATTCCCCAGATAAAGTTAGCTAAAAAGTTGGCAGATATCTCCCCTGGTACCTTGTCAAAGGTTTTTTATGCTAACAGCGGCACGGAGGCCATTGAAACAGCAATTAAGATGGCAAGAAAATATCATCAACTGATGGGTTTTCACAATAGATTTAAGATAATAGTTGGTGGATACAGATATCACGGTTCCACCTATGGTTCAATGAGCCTCGGTGGACGTCGGCCTTATCTCAACTGGGAGGACTATGAGACATTATTGCCAGGTGTGGTCCATGTGCCATCGCCGTATTGCTTCCGCTGTGATCTTGGTCTCAAATACCCCGATTGTGATCTCCGGTGTGCCAAGGAAATTGAGAGGGTGATTCAATTAGAGGGTCCAGAAACTGTAGCTGCTTTTTTTGATATGCCAATAGCTACAGAGTATTCCACTGCTCCTCCCTCTGAATATTGGCCAATGGTTCGGTCCATCTGTAATAAATATGGAGTTCTTTTGATTTTTGATGAGGTGATGATCGCTTTCGGTCGTACAGGAAAGATGTTTGCATGCGAGCATTGGGGTGTTGTACCGGATATCATGACAGTGGCTAAATCATTAGCTAATGGATATATACCCATCGGTGCAACTATTGTGACTAAAGAGGTGGCCCGAAAATTTGAGGGTGGGCCTAAAGAAGTGTTAAGCCATTCTTATACCTTTGAAGGTCATCCTGTGGCCTGCGCTGCTGCTTTAGCCACCGTCGGCATTATAGAGAAAGAGAAGGTGGTGGAGAATTCGAAGACGATGGGGAAGTACCTCTTCGATAGCCTACAATCCCTTCGGAGACATAAGACAGCTGGAGAGATCAGAGGCGGGCTCGGGTTGGACTGTTGTATTGAATTCGTCAAGAATAAAGAAACTGGAGAAGAATTTGGTCCCGAAGAAAATACCAAGTTCGTCGCCATACTAAAACAACAACTTAGGAAAGCTGGCTTATGGGGACCCGTTCACAGTGTCATCCGCATACGTCCTCCTTTGATTATCACTAAAGATGAGATCGATGAGATTGTCAGCGGGCTTGATCTTGCCATCGGTGAAGCAGAAAAGGGGCTCGTGACCGCTTGAGAGGAAAAAGACGGATGAAATGATGCTGAGATGAGGTATTTACCTCCATGATCGCATCAATAACCCTCCTCGAAAAGAAAGTTTTTCTTCCCTGCATCTAATAGAATGGGGTTAAAGTATGCCGTTGTGGAATAGGTTTAGATAAGCATATCTCTTTAAGTTCCTGCTGGAAGACGGAGAGGTCTTATGAAGATTCTTGCAGATGAATTGCTCACCAATGCCATCGACATGCATTGTCACTGTTACCCTGAATTCACTTTGGATGCCAAAAAGAGAATGGAAGACGTTGAATGGATAACGCTGGCTGCTCGAATGGGTATGAGAGGAGCTGTCCTGAAATCCCATTTTTGGCCTACGATGGCAAACGTCCATTATCTTCAGAAACACATCCCTGGGGATTTTAAGCTCTTCAGCAGCATCACCCTCAATTTGTGCTCCGGTGGTGTGAACGCATGGGCGGTAGAGGCAGCCGCAAAGCAAGGGGCCAAAGTAGTCTTTATGCCCACCTGGAGTGCTAAGAACGATCTTGAAGTCAAATCAGTGAGCCGACTTATTAAGAAATATATATCTTCCTTTGAGAATTATGAGCTTGAGGGAGCAAGAATCTTGGACTCTCATGGGTTAATCCCAGAGGCAAAAAGGATTCTTCAAATTGCTAAGGAGATGGACTTGGTCCTCTGTACAGGACATCTCTCTCCTGCAGAGAGCCTCGAACTCGTTCGGCAGGCTAAAGAGATTGGTTTCCATAAACTGATTTTTAGCCACCCTGACAACCCATCCGTGAAAGCCAGCATCGAAGAGATGAAAGAGGCAATCCGTTTGGGAGCTTACGTTGAGTTTTGCTTCCTCGGAACGCTGCCATTGCTTCAGCGTAAGCATCCGAGGGATATGGTCAACTTGATCCGAGAGCTCGGGCCTGCCCGATGTATTCTTACGACGGACTCATTCTATGACTGGGTTCCCCCAGAACCTGAAATCATGAGGATGGGCATTGCCAATCTGCTTGAGATAGGAATCTCAGAGGATGAGATGAGGATGATGGTGCAGCATAATCCAGCTAAACTTCTCGGATTGGAGATAGAAAATCAGTAGGTCAAGAGGCTTAAAAAGGAGGGGGAATGGCAAAACCTCTTGTCACTGACGAAGGAGTCATCACCCTTGGTGAGCCAGAAAAAAAGACGGTAACAGATGCCCTGTTCGATAA
>CAZFJD010000354.1:0-3040 GCA_964518775.1 uncultured Syntrophaceae bacterium | reverse complement strand
ATCGAAGACCCGTTATAGGATTTGAGAACACCATCAAGGCCATCACAAAAGATCAGATGGTCTCCTTTTTTAAGAAATGGTACACACCGAACCGCATGGTCTTCGTCGCAGTGGGTGATTTTAGCTCCCTTGAGATGGAAGAGAAGGTGAGAAAAGCCTTCAAAGAACTTAATCCTTCCTCCGGAACCCTCCCGAAAAGGAAAGAGGAACCGAAACAGGCGAAGGCTCGCTCGGTCATCTCCCATGGAAATTTTAAAGAGACCTACCTTCAGATTGCCTTTCCCATTTCCTCAGCCACCCATGAGGATACCCCTGCCCTTGATGCTCTCTCCCAGATCTTAGGGGGAGGAGAGACCTCTCGATTGGTTCAGAAGATCAAATTGGAGAAAGGGCTGGTCAACTCCATTTCGGCTTCCTCGATGACACCGAAGGATCCAGGCGCCTTTATCATTGGAGCCACCCTTCCTGCTGAGAATCTTGAGAGGGCTATCGTGGCAATTTTGGAGGAGATGCTACGGTTGGGTCAGAAAGGGGTGACCGCCGAGGAGCTCCATCGTGTCAAGGTGACTATCGGAAGCGATCTCATCTATGACAGGCAGACCGTCCAGGGTCAGGCTCGCAAAATAGGATATTATGAAGTCATTACAGGGGATGTTCAGTTCGAGAGGGAATACATGAGGAGGATCGATCTTCTTCGAAGCGAAGATCTTCAAAAGATGGTGGAAAAATATTTTGGTACATCCCAACTGGTGATCAGCATGCTTGTCCCCTCGGAAAAGGCCGACCTCATTAAGAATCTCTCTTTTGAATCGATCGTTGAGAAAGTCAGTGTCGACGCGTCTTTGGTAAGGAGACAGGAGAAGCAGCCAGTTTTCAAGTCCGTCTTAGATAATGGAATTCGACTCATCGTAAAGGAGAACCGATCGATCCCCATCGTTTCGATCCAGGCCTCTTTTTTGGGTGGGGTGCGATTTGAAGAGGAAGCTCAAAATGGGATGAATCAATTTATGGCTGTCATGGTCACCAAAGGCACGCAAAACCAGAGCAGTCTTGAAATCGCAAAGAAAGTGGAAAAGATGGCCGGTTCCCTGAGCGGCTTTTCTGGTTATAACAGTTTTGGTCTCACCTTCAGGTTTCTAAGTCAACATTTTGAAGAGGCCTTTTCTCTTTTTATAGATATTATTAAGCAGCCTTCCTTCGATCCTGTAGAGATGGAAAAGAGGAGACGGTTGATCCTGGCTTCCATTCGACAGCAAGAGGATGACCTCGGCCAGATGGTATTTAAACTTTTTCGAAAGACCCTCTATGAAAAACATCCTTATCGGATGGATGCCTTAGGAACCGTTGATTCCATTCAGCGTTTGACCCAAAAGGATCTGAAAGAATATTATCAGCGAATTGCTGTGCCCGAAAATATGGTTCTCACTGTGGTAGGCGATGTGGATTTGGACCAAGTGGTTGTTGCCGTCAAGAATGGATTTGGAAGCCTCCCAAGAATCGGTTTTGTTCCTCCTTCAATCACCCAAGAGAAGTCTCTTCAAGAGATAAAGAGGTCCGAGATCTATAAAGAGAAAGAGCAAGCCCACTTTGTTCTCGGTTTTTTGGGTATAACCCTCCAGGATAAAGATCGGTATGCAATAGAAGTCTTAGATGCAGCCCTCTCTGGTCAGGGAGGGAGATTATTTTATGAATTGAGAGATAAAGAAAGTCTGGCCTATGCCTTGGGTTTTATAGGGAACCCGAATTTGGATCCAGGATATATTGGCGTTTATATGGGAACCCATCCGGATAAATTGGAGAGAGCCATCCATGGAGTGCTCAGGGAGTTAAGAAAGGTAAAGGAAGAGGGCTTGACAGAAGATGAAGTGGAGAGGGCGAAGAGGTATCTCATCGGTAACTTTGAAATTGGGCTTCAAACGAATGGAGCTCAGGCGAATCAGATGGCTCTCGATGAGCTCTATGGTTTAGGATTTGATCATTACCAGAGATATTCCCAGGAGATCCAAAAGATCACAAGGGAAGAGGTCCACCAGGCTGCAAAAAAATATTTCAGTTTAGAAGCCTATGCGCTTGCCATCATCAGGCCTCCGAAAGAGAGGAAGGAATGAGCGGACGGCTCCGGGTCAGTCCTTTTTCTCTCAAAGAGAGTCTCGAATGCGGACAGTTTTTCAGATATACGAAGATCATTGATACTTATCTCGTGCAGTCCTCGGATCGAATTTTCTCTCTTCACCAAAAAAGAGCCTTCCTCTTCTATGACGGAGTGGAAGAACCTTTCTTGATTCACTTTTTCAGACTGAATGAAGATCTGGATTCGATTCTAAAGGAGATCGATCGTGATCCGATGACTCATCGGGCAATTGAGAAGTATCGAGGGCTTCGATTGATTCGGCAGGATCCGTGGGAGTGTCTGCTTTCCTTCTTATGCTCCTCTGCAAAAGCAATCCCCCATATCAGATCGATCATCGAAGGGCTCTGCAAGTCGTGTGGAAAGAAGATTTTTTATGGAGAGCACTTGGGTTATGGATTTCCGGAGCCTCATGACGTCGGAGCGCCTTTTCAGTTGGAATCCGTCAGGGCAGGATTCAGGACGAACTATTTGGCCAAAGCGGGCCAGTGTATTGATAGAGACCAACTGCTTGCCCTGAAAGATTTATCGTATCGTGATGCTCGGAAAAGATTGCTCGGTCTTTCTGGCGTAGGAAAGAAGATCGCTGATTGTGTACTTCTCTACTCGTTAGATTTTCTTGAGGCCTTCCCGATTGACACCTGGATCAGAAAAGGCTTACAAAAGACCTACTTTGGTGGGAGAAGGGTAGGGGAGAAGAGGATGGAGGAATTCGTTTCAAACCACTTTGGCCCCTATGCCGGCTATGCTCAACTCTACCTCTATCATTACTGGCGAAACCATCCCATCTGACTCCAGCGAGCAATCCTTGAACGGAAGAATCTCAACATTGCCCCCTCATCCGCGGGCAGGCAACTGCCGTAGGGTACTTGACGTTTAAGAATGTTGATTCAATTTTCAGCGAGGAGTAAA
>CAZFJD010000353.1:0-3044 GCA_964518775.1 uncultured Syntrophaceae bacterium | reverse complement strand
ATTCTAAAGCTCGCTTCACTGCAAATCCAAAACTCGCTCTTCGAGCTCAAACATTGAATTTGCAGCCGTTGCGCTTCGCTAAGAATTGTTACCGAAAAAATCTTAATTCGCGCTCAGAGCTTGCCTTTTTCGATTTTCGAGGAGACTTATGAAGGCGATTGCCCTCCTCTCCGGAGGTCTCGATAGTACGCTTGCAGCCAAGATTGTCATGGAACAGGGAATCGAACTGGAAGCCCTCAACTTCCTGACGGTTTTCTGCACCTGTACGAATCGGGGAGAGACCTGTTTGGCCTCACAGAAGGCCGTGGGTGCCCTTGGGATTCCATTAAAGGTGTTCAATGTTTCTGAGGAATATCTCAATGTCGTAAAGCATCCAAGGCATGGTTACGGAAGCAATATGAATCCTTGCATCGACTGCCGGATCTTCATGCTCAAGAAGGCAAAGGCCTACATGGCAGGCGTGGGCGCTTCCTTCATTGTCACGGGTGAGGTATTAGGTCAGAGGCCGATGTCTCAGAGACGGGATGCGATGCGACTCATCGAGAAAGAGGCAGGGCTTGAAGGCTATATTCTTCGGCCCCTCTCTGCAAAGTTTCTGGAAGTGACGATCCCTGAGAAGGAGGGCTGGGTCAATCGGGAAGAACTTCTGTCGATCCAGGGGCGTTCAAGAAAGCCACAGATCCGATTGGCAGAGCATTATGGTATTCGTGACTATCCCTGTCCTGCAGGAGGATGCCTGCTCACAGATCCTGGATTTGCAAAACGTATGAAGGATCTGATGTTCCATGCACCTGATTTCTATCTTAACGATGTCCACCTTCTGAAGATAGGGAGGCACTTTCGTCTTTCTCCTAAGATGAAACTGGTAGTGGGTAGAAACGAGGACGACAATAAGAAAATTCAGACATTTGCCCTTGAAGGGGATATTTTGTTAAAGACCATGCAATACCCTGGTCCCCTGTCTCTTCTCAGAGGAGAGGACAATGTGGGAGGGATAGAGACGGCGGCCTCGATCACTCTTCGTTATAGTAAAGGAAAGAATCTGAAGAGGGCAGAAGTTCTTTACGGAAACGCCAGGGAGGAACTGCGTCGAACTATTTCTGTATCATCGATTGCGGATGAAACAGTCAGGGATTTGATGATCGGTGAGTAGTCTATAGGGGAGGGGCGGGTCCTGCACCACGTAGGGTGCAGGACGGAGCCCTGAACCTTACATGGTTCAGGGGGAGAAAGGAAGGATTATAAATGAGGGTGTGTCCAAAGTGTCGGATGAAGAATGAGGAATCAAACAATTTCTGTAAACAATGCGGGGTTCAACTCTTTGGCTCTCAATTTCAGGAGAAGAAAGCGAAGGTATTGGCCGGAAAAGAGGGGAAGTTTCCATGGTTATTGGTCTCTCTGGTCATTGTGGCGATTGCCCTTGCAGGGATCGCTTATTGGCTCATTCAGGGGAGAACGGCAACCAATCCGAAGATTGCCTCTCAGACAAGGGTGGTGGAAGGGATAGACTATGTAGGGCGGACGGTCCGAATGACCGACATCGAGGCGAAGGTGAAGAATGGAAAGATCTTGATCCCCCTTGATGTGGTGATGGAGAAGAAGATGGTTCGCTTCGAATACGAGGGCAACGGGCTAAGGATTCCTCTCCTCTCTTACATCACTATGGCTGGGAGGGTGGTGACAGCGGTCAGTATGTGTGAGCCATGTCGGTCTACACGCTTCCATATCAAGGATAAGACAATGGTCTGCAATGCCTGCTACACTGAATGGAATCTGGAGACCCTTAAGGGAATCAAAGGGGGTTGTATGAATTATCCACCCGAGGTCATTCCGAGCACTGTAGAGAAGGACCACATCCTGATTGATGAAAAAGTCGTTCTCGAGTGGAAACCGAGAGTTTAATCCCTCTCCTTCCCCCTTTAGTAAAGGGGGATGAAAGGGGGATTATAGGCAAAGTAAATACCAATCATAAAACTAATAGGAGGATGAAAGACATGGCAGAGAAGAAACCAATTTTTACCCCGGTCAGTGAGAAGGAGGTCACTCGGGCCATTGTGGATGGTTTCGCCCGGCAGTTCATCGAATATGTGGAGAGTGACTGCCTCATCGTTGGAGGAGGGCCCAGCGGGCTCATGGTTGGTCGAGATATTGCCCTGAAGGGGGTCAAGACTCTGATTGTAGAACGGAACAACTATATTGGAGGAGGTTTCTGGATCGGCGGTTATCTGATGAATAAGGTGACCGTCAGAGAGCCAGGGCAGAAGATTTTGGAAGAGTTGGGGATCCCCTATGAGAGGGCAGCAAAAGGCCTTTATATAGCGGATGGCCCTCATGCCTGTTCCAAGTTGATTGCAGCCGCCTGCGATGCTGGAGTGAAATTTGCCAATATGACGATCTTCGATGATGTGGTACTGAAAGAAGGAAACCGGGTCTGCGGAGCCGTCGTCAACTGGACTCCGGTTCAGGCACTTCCTCGTGAAATCACTTGTGTCGACCCCATTGCCTTGGAAGCCAAATTTGTTGTGGACTCTACAGGTCACGATGCCTGTGTGGTGAAGAAATTGGAGGAGAGAGGAATTCTGAAGACTTCTGGTTTTGGTGCGATGTGGGTTGAACAATCTGAGGATCTGGTGGTTGAACATACTGGAGAAGTCCTTCCCGGTCTGATTGTTACTGGGATGGCTGTCTCTACGGTTTATGGATTGCCAAGGATGGGGCCAACGTTCGGGGCGATGTTGCTCTCCGGTCGAAAGGGTGCCCAGATCATTCTTGAGAAGATGAAGAAGGGTTAAGGTTGGGGTTAGGAAGCCTGTTTGGTTTAGCGGTAATGGTAACGTTTTAAAAGCCAATTATCTAACCTTTACCCATTGACGAAACTGGCATCGTTACCTTGACCTTTACCCCGTTAGGAAGGTCTGCTGCTTGCAGCGGTGATGAAGATAAAATTCCTTTTGGAGTGAGCACGGGGTTTAAAGCCCCGTGTAAGACCTTCTAACGGGGTTTACCGAAAGACGCTTCGATATTGAATATTCCCACCTCTATCG
>CAZFJD010000352.1:0-3052 GCA_964518775.1 uncultured Syntrophaceae bacterium | reverse complement strand
TTTACTCTTTTAAGATCTTCCGTTTCGATCCAAAGAGAGACTCAGAGCCTCATGAACAGGGATTTCGTGTGGATCTGGGAGAGGCTGAAAAAGTGACAGTCCTCGATGCCCTCTTCAAGATGCAGCAGACTCAGGATAAGACTCTCTCTTTTCGTTATTCCTGTCGGTTGGCCATGTGTGGTTCCTGTGCATTGGTGATCAATGGAAAAGAGGGCCTTGCCTGCAAGACGTTGATCAAAGACCTTGGTTCTGAAACAGTCTCACTCAAACCTCTAAGCAATATTCCCGTTGTCAAAGACCTGGCGGTTGATCTCAAATCCTTGATCAACCGGCTCAGGAAGATGGAACCCTATTTCATCCCAAAGACAGAATCCCTTGAGCCGGCAAAGATTAAGCCCGACTCCAGAGAACGGCGTATCATCGGCTTAAATACGGAGTGTATTGCCTGCGGATCTTGTGTTTCAGCTTGCACGATGATGTACTGGGATTCCAATTTCATTGGGCCCATGGGGTTGAATCGTGCCTTCTGTCTCATTGCCGACTCCCGCGATTTAACCATCAAACGATGGGAACAGGTTGCTGATGAACATGGGATCTATCGTTGCCACATGGAATTCAACTGCACGGATGTCTGTCCAAAGCACATCAGTCCCACTCGGGGCATCCATTATTTAAAGCGACAGATCTTCTGGCAAGGAATTAAAAATCTGAATCCATTTCAAATGGGCAAGAAGAAATGACGGAATGGCATAAAATCTTACCTTTTGGAGTGATCCTATCTTTCTTTGTCGTACTATCTTCTTCTGCCTCTGCCAAAACCGCGGGTTATTGCCTTGAATGCCACTCTCAAAGACTTAAGCCTGACCCTCCCATCCCTATCGAAAATCGAAGTGTTTATCAGATCAAAATACATCCCTGCCCTGGTATCCGTTCCCTTTCTGAGGAATTCTTCTTTACCGAAAACCGCATTGTCAAACTGGATCAGATTCTGAACACCCTGAAGCAGGAAGCACGGACGAATGAACGCATGAGAAAGAGAGTGTCAGAAATTTCAGAATCCCTCTCCGATCTGAAGGACTCAGACAAGTCCTCTATTTCAAAACTGATTAAAGAGGCTTCTTCTTTGAGGACCTCTCTACAAAAGGTTTACGATCGCACCCTTCAAGTAAGGGATGAATTGGACCGACGATGGCTGATCGGGGTTGGAAGTCTAATCTTTCTTGGTTTACTGCTTCTCTTTGGAATAGGTTACAGGAAACTGGGCCGGATGGGAAGGGCTCTTCTTCTATTCTTCATCATCGGAGGAACTTTCTCCTTAAGCTCCTGTTCGTCTGGTCCAGCGGAACCGGAGAAGAAGAGTCCGGGCCAGGAACGATTGGAACGGTCCCTCACCCTGGCATCACAGACCACGAGTCAGATGGAAGAAACTTTTTATCAATCCTTTCTCTTGGCAGAAATGGCCAAAGAGTGGTCAAAGATCGAACCAGCTTCTGCTGAGAAGGCTTTCGAGTTAGCCTGGCGAATGGCTCTCTCAGCCCGGAAAAAGGCAAGCCAAATAGTCGCTCTCCAGGAGGTAGCTGATCAATGGCCTGATCAGGCAAAGGCCTCCAAAGAGAGGGTAATTTTCGATATGGTTCTTGACCTGCGTGACGAGATTCGAAATGCGGATGGAAGGACCTGGGCCCTTCGGGCCATAGCTGAAGAATGGATTCAGGCCAATGAAAAGAAGGGACGCACATTCCTCGAATCTGCTTCTCAAGAGGCTTTAGGGATAAAAGATACTGACTTTCGCAATAGAGACCTGAAATCGATTTCAGAAGCCTGGTTAAAAGTGGATGAAAATCGTTCCTTAGAAATTGCCCGTTCCATCGGAGACCCATTCCTCAGAGCCCTTGCTTTAACGGATGTGGCGCTCTTTAGTCGTCACAAAAACAAGGTTACAAATATCCTCCAAGAGGCGTGGAAAACAGCCGAATCGATCTCTTCTCCCTATCCCCAAGTAAAGGCCTTCATTCAAATTTCTGCAACGGCTGCAAGAATCTTTCCAAAAGAGAAGAGGGCATGGGGAGAAAGAGCCTTTGCCCAGATTCAAAGCTTGAAGAATCCTCAGCTCCAGGCTTCTATCATTCAAGAAATGATTTTTAAGTGGGCCCATTTAGACGCGGAACAAGCTGAGCATTTGGCTGCCCGTATCTCTCCTCTCTTTCCAGAATCCCGGGCTTATTCACTCATTCATATGGCCGGGAATAGGGAAATTCCTAAGACAAAAGCGATCGCCCTCCTGAAAAGGGCACTCGCGGAAACATCCATGATCAGCGACCCCTTCGAATCACAAAAGATAAAGACCCTGGTTGTAAAAGGTCTGGCTAAGCTTGAACCCGAAGAGGCCTTTCGAATCCTTCCGCAGATTGAAGATCCCTTCTACGGCTCTACCATTCTGGAGGAGTTAGCGAACCATTTTTCTAAAAAGGATAAGAAGAAAGCCCTCGATCTGGCAGAAAGAATCCCTCTTGAAGACTTTCGTAAGAAAACGATCGTGGAGATCATCCATCAATGGATGGATCAGGATCGAGACCAAGTCGCTGCTCTATATCGAGAAATGTCCCAGGGGATCCCTTCCATCTCTGATCCCTATGCGAGAGCCCTGAACCTCATCGAATTGGGGAAGAGTTGGGGAAGATTGGAAAAGGGAAAAGAGGCCGATTCTTTTGACTTGGCTTTGAAATCGGCAGGAGAGATTTCATCCCTTTACCTTAAGACGGAAATCCTCGAGGCATTGGCAG
The DNA here is from genome assembly GCA_964518775.1 of uncultured Syntrophaceae bacterium. Lineage (GTDB taxonomy): Bacteria > Desulfobacterota > BSN033 > BSN033 > UBA1163 > JACAEX01. The sequence goes on along the minus strand of CAZFJD010000352.1, from coordinate 269 downwards.
AAGCATGGAAGCATTTCGATAAAGAGAAGGCCAATCCTATTTTAGAAAAAATGGATCCCTCAGTAAATCGGGCTCGGAAATATCTTGAAGAGATTGGCCTCTGGGCGAAAACCGATCCTTTAAAGGCCCTTCAGTGGGCTGAGACCTTCCCATCCGCTTTTCCTCTGGAGAAGGCAAAAGCCATAAAGGATGCGGTGATCGAAATGAAGAAGACAGAGCCGGGAATGGCCTTCCATCTCTTAGAAAAAACTCTGTCGCAGATTTTGGCC
>CAZFJD010000351.1:0-3066 GCA_964518775.1 uncultured Syntrophaceae bacterium | reverse complement strand
GCCTATATCTTCCTCATCATCGATGCCTTAGCCGATGCAGGGGTCAAGGTGGGACTCTCAAGGGATGATGCATTGATTCTGGCCTCTCAAACGGTGCTCGGTGCGGCTAAGATGTTGATCGAGACAGGGGAACATCCAGGAAAGCTGAAAGACTTGGTGACCTCTCCTGGGGGGACAGCCATTGCAGGCCTTCATACTTTAGAAGAGGGTGGATTGAGAACGACACTGATTAATGCTGTTGAGGTGGCAACCCAGCGGTCCAAAGCCCTGGGGGAGATGATGAAGAATAACTTTGCCGAGGGCTGAGGAGTGGGCAGAGGTGATCCATGTATTCTTATTTTGATGTCTTGATCGTGGGTGGTGGAATCATGGGTTCCAGCATTGCCTATAACCTCATGAACGATGGATTCGATGGTACGGTGGCCGTTTTTGAGAAAGATCCAACCTATGAGTTTTCCTCCACCACTCTGAGTGCAGGCGGTATCCGGCTGCAATTTAGCACCGAGGTGAACATTCGTATCTCTCAATACAGCGTTAATTTTTATGAGAAATTTGACGAGGCAATGGCCGTGAATGGAGAGAAAGCCCATGCGGAATTTCGACAGCGAGGCTATCTCTTTTTAGCCAATGAGAAGAATTGGCCCCTTATCGAAAATCATTATCAATTTCAAAAAAGACTGGGAGCCGAGGTGGATCTTCTCTCGGTCGAAGAGACTTTGAAAATCGTTCCACATTTAAACCCGGACGGTTTAGTGGGAGCATCCTTTGGCCCAAGGGACGGCTACCTCGATCCCTATGGAACTCTTCAAGGATATATTAAGAAGGCAAGGAGCCTTGGAGTAAATTATGTGTACGATGAGGTCATTGGCATCCTGCAAGATGGTCCTCAGGTTACCGGGGTGACAACGCGCAAAGGTGACAAATATACCGGAGCTGTTGTGATAAATGCTGCCGGCCCATGGGCTGCCGAAGTTGGAAGGATGGCTGGGGTGGATTTGCCAGTGGAGCCTGTGAGAAGGATGGTTTTTGTCTTTCAACCCTCTGAAATTTTCGATTACGATCTTCCACTTGTCATTGATTTGACAGGTCTCTATTTTCGTCACGAGACCGGAAAAGTTATTATGACAGGAAAATCGATTTTGGACGAACCCCCGGGTTTCAATTTCAAAGTGGATCATTCTTTTTTCAACCAAAACATATGGCCCATTCTGGCTGATCGGGTTCCTTTTTTTGACAGACTTAAATTGATCAGAGGATGGTCAGGCCTCTATGAAGTCAATCGGCTGGACAGCAATGGTCTTCTTGGGCAGCATCCCGAGATCAAGGGGTTTTATATGGCCATTGGTTTCAGCGGTCATGGATTTCAACAAGCTCCTGCTGTAGGGAAGGCCATGTCTGAATTGATTCGCTTGGGTCGATACGAAACAATTGACGTAACCCCCCTCAACTACGAACGGGTTATCAATGGAAAATTGGTGATAGAAGAAGAGGTGGTCTGATCTCTTGAGATGACTTTCAAATCCCCCCCTTTGCTAAAGGGGGGATTATCGGTAACAAAAAATGCCCATCCTACTTTCCCGAGAAGATTTGAGAGAGCTTCTCATGATGAACGATGTGATTGAAGCCGTAGAAAAAGGATTCCGCGAGTATAAAACTGGAAGCTGTGCCGTCCCTGTGCGGATGCCTGTGAGAATTGAAAAAGCGGAAGGCGTTTTCCTTTTCATGCCTGCCTACTTGGAGAGGGAAAATTCCTTTGGGACCAAAATCATATCTGTCTTTCCTGGAAATCTAAGTTTAGGGCTATCGACCCTCCAGGCCCTCTATCTCCTTAATGATCCAACGACAGGAGAGTTCCTGGCCCTTATGGATGGGGTCCTTCTAACTGCCATGCGCACAGGTGCAACCTCAGCTGTTGCAACAAAGTACCTCTCTTGGGAAAACTCTGAAACCTTGGGAGTGATAGGCACAGGAGCTCAGGCCCCTTTTCAGGCTGAAGCCATCTGTAAAGTTCGGCCTATTCAAAGAATCCTGGTGTATGATAGGGAAAAGGAGATAGCCGAAAATTTCTCCAAAATGGTCTTCAAGAACCTGCAGATCCCCGTCAAAGTGATGGCTAATCCCCGAGATGTGGTGATTGACTCTGACATTTTGGTTACGGTGACCACCTCCGTCGTTCCAGTGTTTGATGGCCATGATCTCAAAACGGGGACCCACATCAATGCGGTTGGGGCCTTTACTCCGGAGATGCGGGAAATAGATGAAATGACCGTTAAGAAATCGAAGATCGTTGTGGACACCTATGAAGGATGTATGGCTGAAGCCGGTGATCTGCTTATTCCGATGAGAGATGGGAAACTCTCCAAAGAGAGCATCTACGCTGATCTGGGTGAGATTGTTCTGGGCCAAAAACCTGGTCGAATAAAGGAGGAAGAAATCACCCTATTTGAGTCCGTTGGATTTGCCCTTGAAGATCTGGTGACAGCCTGTCTCGCCTACCAAAAGGCAAAAGCAAAAGGGGTGGGATTAGAATTCAGGCTCGATGAAACTTTTTAAGCAAAAAGGTGGTGAGGACCATGGAAGCAAGCCTCAGTATTGAAATATTGAAACAGAGAGTGACCGACCTGGAGAGAAAGTTAAAGGAGTATGAGGGAAGAGGCGCCCAGCACGAAATCCAGGAGGTGACCAAACGTCTGGAGAAGATTGCAGAGATGGGTGACGACGGTATTATCGTCTTCGATGAGAATTATCGGATCGAATTCGCTAATACAGTTGCCTCCGAATTGACCGGGTATTCGAAAGAACGATTAATTGGGATGGATTTTAGGCACCTCTTGAACAAAAGGGATATCGGTTATCTTGACCGGATGCATTCCGAAGTCGGGGCAGATGAGAGCAAGCGAGTCTGTACAGAGATGGAGGTTTTGACACAGAAAGGTCTGAAATGGGATGCGGAGGTCTGTATCACCATTTCGAAGATGGAGAGAGGTGGGGTAAAGACTTATGCTTATTTAAGGGATATCACAGAAAGAAAGAGGATGGAGGGGGGGATCAGGGAGGCTACGAAAC
>CAZFJD010000350.1:0-3081 GCA_964518775.1 uncultured Syntrophaceae bacterium | reverse complement strand
CCTGACTTCATTTTTAAATCATGACACTTACCTATGAAGACGGAAGACCGAACCTGAACAATACGCTTTGCTCGTGTAGGTCTTTGCTTTTGACTTCTCTTTTTCAGATGACTATTCGATGAGGGCGGACAGGGGAACAATATCGATTCCTTTTTCCTGCATTTTAGGCATCATCTCTTTGAGAGCACTAATCGTCGAGGGATGCGGATGACCAATACCGATCGCCTTCCCTGTGGAAAGGGAGGTCTGGATCAGCTGCTCCAATTGCTTCTTGACATCGTCTTCGTTTTGGGAATGATCGAGGAAGACATTTCTCTCCAAAGCCCCCAAACCAAGAGATTTAGCTGTTTGGAGACCAACGGTATGAGGCGTGGTGCGACTGTCCAAAAAGAAAAGCTTCCGTCTCTTCAATTCGGAGAGGATGATCCTCATCTTCTCTGGATCTTCTGTCAATCGGGATCCCATATGGTTGCTTACCCCCTTTACATAAGGGATCGCCTGGATGTCCTTGGACAGTTGCCGAAGCAATTTTTCTTCGTCCATCTCATGAAGGAGCGCTCCTTCACCTGGTTGAATCTTTGGATAGTCCTGTGGTTCCATGGGAAGATGGAGGATGACCTCTTTGCCCCTTTGGTGAGCCTCCAGGGCGATCGTTTTTCCAAAGGGCGTAAAGGGTAGAACGGAGAGGGTGAGAGGGAGATCCCACCGCAGGAGCTCTTGAAAAATGTGGTTTTCCTTTCCGAGATCGTCGATGACAATGGCGATCCTTGGTCGAAACTCCATTTTAGACGTTGAAGGTTTAGCGTAAACAAACATCAGGTGATGGGTCACTCGATCCATCACCTTTACCTCCAACTGGAGAGAGTCAGATATTGGGGACGATTCTATTCTAAAGGGTTTGCCAAGAAAGGAAAGGCTTCGCTTCATATCGGCTTCGATCAAGGAAAGAGAGACCGAAGCAGGGAGCTGGATCTTGAGGAGAGACTGTTCCCAGGCAAGGCCCCCTTCTTTTTTTGAAACAGATTGGCGAGAGATGACATCCTTCTTTGAGATTCCGATCTCATAGAGTTGACCATGGATGATCTGATCAGCGACAAAAACTTTTTGAGAAAATTCTTCGGAGGGGAACGACCTCTCGTGGGTCAGATAGGCGTATCCTCCAAGAGTCAAAAAGGATCCGAGGAGGAAGGAGAGGAGGTAGCCGATCCAGCGTCTCAGTCTCCCCTCCCTTCCTCGAGATGATTTAACCATCTCAGGCCAACCCTACCCCGATGTTAAAAAAAATACGTGCAGAATTCAGCAGACCTTTGTAAAATATTTTATAGCCTCAGCTTATCCCATTTCCTCAATACAACTACGGGGCCTATTTCTCTTTGGTCAATTTCTTAAAGATCTCCCAACTCTTTAGGAGCTCAAGGGCGCGTTCGAGTTGCTGATCAACGGGCTTCTTCTCCTTCACCTCTTCCTTCTTTAGTTTCTCTTTGGGTAGCGCTTTCTCTATCTCGATCAGGTGCCTCTCCAGATCCTTCTCCACTGGATGTTTTGGGACCTTCTCCTCTTCGGCCTGTGGCTGTGACGGTTTGACGACGATATCAGGCACGATCCCTTTTGCCTGGATGGAACGGCCATTGGGTGTAAAATATCTTGCAGTGGTTAATCTCAGGCCTGATCCATCCTTCAAGGGGAATATCGTTTGGACCGACCCCTTCCCAAACGTCTGTGTTCCAAGAAGAATCCCGCGGCCGTTGTCTTGGATGGCTCCAGCCACGATCTCTGCACCGCTCGCACTGCCGCTATTGATCAGAACGACCAAAGGATAGGGAGGCGCGGTCCCTGGAGATTGGGCATGGAATTTCATCTTCTGATCCTCCCTCTTTCCTTCCATGGAGACGATGAGGCCCGATTCGAGAAGACGGTCGGCTACCTTAACAGCTTGATCGAGAAGGCCTCCAGGATTGTTCCGCAGATCGAGGATGAGGCCCTTCAAGGCTCCTTTGCTCTCATCCTCTAATGCCTTCAAATGTCGATCAAATTCATTATCTGTCTTCTCCTGGAATTGTGAGACTCGAATATACCCATAATGTTTCTCCAAGAGTTCATGCCGAACGCTCCGAATCGGGATGACATCCCGAACCAAAGTGAAATCCTTTGGTTTGGTAAACCCCTCCCTCATGATGGTGATCGTCACCTTCGTTCCCTTTGACCCTCGCAGCCGTTTCACACTTTCCATAAGGGTCAGATTCTTTGTGAGCTCCCCGTCGATCTTCAGGATCTGATCTCCTGCCAGAATCCCGGCTTTGAAGGCCGGGGTATCCTCGATAGGAGAGACAACGGTGAGGACCCCGTCTTTGATCGTGATCTCAATCCCCAATCCCTCAAACCGGCCCTTGGTCTCCTCCTGCATCTCCTTATACGTACTGGGCGGCATGAAGGCAGAGTGAGGATCTAAGGTCTCCAGCATCCCCTTGATCGCACCATAGATCAGATCCTTCGTATTCTTCTCTTCGACATATTCCTTCTGAAGGAGACCAACGACATCGCTGAACACTCTCAACTCCTCATACATACTGCTGGAGAGGGCGGAGACCTTATGGGATTTGACCAAACCGATCGTCAATCCCAAAATGAAAACGATAAAAGTCAACAGAACAATCTTGAGATTCCTCGTTCTTCTCCATTGAGACATATGATCCTCCTTGACAATTATTTCTTCCCCTTCTCTTTGACCTCCGGAAGCAGCACGACCTTATCCAAGTGTGAAATCCACTGCATCGGATCTTGAGGCCTTCCATGATGACGAATTTCGAAGTAGAGGCAAGGGCCTTTCAAAGATCCTGAGCTGCCGACCAGGGCAATCGCCTCTCCTTCGGAGACGATATCCCCTTCCTTCTTCAAAAGCTCGGAAGCATATCCTGAGACCGTGAAGGTATGGTCCCCATGGTCGATGATGACAACATTGCCAAAACCCCTAAACCAGTCGGCATAGAGAACTTTCCCAGGAAGGATGGCTCGAATCTCAGATCCCATCGGCGCTTTGATCTCAATGCCGTTCTGCCCCTTCTCTTTAAACAGACTGATCAC
>CAZFJD010000349.1:0-3121 GCA_964518775.1 uncultured Syntrophaceae bacterium | reverse complement strand
GTTCACCCCGTTAGAAAGCCCTGCCATTTAGAGCAGGGATAATATAAATAAAGCTTCAATGCATTACAAAAAGGGCGGGGTTAAAACTCCGTCCTTTCTAACGGGGTTCACTTTAAATCAAAAAACCATTTCCCCTCGATTTATCGATTTCTCGCAAAGAGATTTCGGGAATTATTTAATTCATAAAATCAAGGATTTGTCAAGAATTTTCTAAGGGTTTTTTAAATCTAATTTTTGTTGTTTCAGCCGATGTTAAATGCAGTAAATTCACGTAAAATCAAGATAACCCCGTTAGAAAGGAAAGAGCTTAACCCCCGCTCTCTATAATGAATGAACATTTTCTTTTTACATCCCCACGATAAACCCCGTAGGATGTTTACCCCGCAGGATATTTATTATCTAACGGGGTAAATTGTTAGCCCTGTTTTTACATCTGGTCTATCACGTATCCCGAATTTAAAGGAATAGTTGACATATTGAACAAGACTGATATATATGTATGGCATGATGAAAGAATTCAGGGGAAAACTTAAAAAATTAGGGATTTTTACTGTTTACCTTTTCGGTTCGAGATCGATTAGAAGGGGATCGCCTTTAAGCGATATCGACATTGGTGTGGTACTGAAAGACCCATCCTTTGAGAAAGACACTCGACAGTTATATCATGCCCTCTATCAACTATTTTCTGATTTATATCCTGCCTCAAAACTGGACATTGTTCTTTTGCAAATTGCACCTCTGTCCCTACAATATTTAGCCATTAAGGAAGGGAGGGTCCTTTTTGAAGAAGATCCTGCATTTACAGCCGATTATGAAAACTTGGTCATAAATCAGTATCTCGATTTCAGACCAGTGCTCGATTTTTTTGACCGGGTTACAATGGAAAGGTATGCCAAAACATAAGGTCCCTCTGAACAAAGAGGTTATACAGACAAGAGTTTCATATATTGAAGATTCTCTCAAGAGCGTTGAGAGGTTCAAGAGGGTCTCATATAAAGAATTCCATTCAAATTCAGACAATTTCCGAATAGCCTTTTACGACCTTCATAGAGCCCTCGAAGCTGTTATGGATATTGGATCTCATATCCTCTCGAGAATTCCAGGTGCCAGACCCACCTCATACAAAGATATCCCCCGACTCCTTGAAAAACATAAGATTATCCCTGCTGACTTTGCGACGAACCAATTAACAAAAATGGCGGGTTACAGAAACCGGATGGTTCACTTTTATGGAGAAATTACAGAAAAGGAGATTCACAGTATCATCCAGGAAGAGCTTGAAGATTTTTATACGTTTCTTGCTCATACCAATGAAATCTTGAAAAATCCTGCAAAATATAATCTATTGGTTGAGTGAAAAAGCAGTCAACCAGCACCTGGGTGCGGAACAGATGATTGGGAGAAACCATTGTGAAAAAAATTAATATCGACTCCAATAAAAAGAAAAACCAGGAAGATAAGATTATGGAAGTGAAATTGCGATTGTTCGATCTCCTCATCCATGATCTCAGAGGACCTTTGTCTATTGTCTCCGCCAGCGCTGATAACCTTCTCAATAAAGCGGAGAGATACGGGCCGGTCACCAATCAACAAAGACGCGTCATCGAGCGTATATTGAGGAATGTCCGTAAGGGACAGACCCTACTTCGCGAGATGATAGAGATCCTCCGTTCCGAGGAAAGATTATTTCGGAGAGAAGAGTTTTCAATCGAAGGGATCCTCAGGGAGGCGCTTCTGGAGCTGCTGGAGGTTTCCGCTCCCGAGGTTGCAGAAAAGTTATACCAGGAAAAAAATGAGGAGGAATTCAAACAAGTTCTTGCAGAGCAAGGGATTTACATTGAAATCAAAGGAAAATACCGCGAGTCCCTCTTCTGCCATGATCAGAAGAAGATCAAGCAGATCCTTCGGAATCTCATGAGCAATGCTTTAAAGTACCGACGTAAACGTCTCAATGCATCCATCGAGGGCGATTTGGATTTATTTGTAACGGTTGAAGATGACGGATTGGGGATCCCTCAGGAGGAGCAGGAGACGATCTTCGAACGGTTCGTTCGATTGAATGAAAAAGAACGTGCAAGAGTGCCAGGGCTTGGACTTGGGCTTCCAGGGGTTAGGGCCCTGGTGGAGGCAATGGGGGGTGAGATTACATTGGTAAGCCGTGAGGGAATTGGGACGCGTTTCACGGTCAGAATTCCTCCTCTCGACCGAATGAAAGGAGGATATGTCATGAGGAAATCCATTTTAAGCGGCAAGAGAATTCTGGCCATAGACGACGAACCTGATATCTTGGGGGTTCTGGAGGAAGAAATTTTGGGCACCTGCTCAAACTGTAAGTTCGAAAAGGCTACCACTTATGAAGAGGCCCTCAAAATGTTGCAATCTCAGACCTATGACGTGGTCATCTTAGACATCATGGGTGTTCGAGGATTCGAATTATTGGAGTTGGCGGTGCAACGGAATTTGCCCGTTGCGATGTTGACCGCCCATGCCCTCAATCCTCAGGCCCTGAAGCGTTCTTTCGAATTAATGGCTCGTGCCTACCTCCCGAAGGAGAAGTTAGGGGAGGTGGTACCGTTTTTGGAAGATGTAATAAAGTATGAATACTTACCGGGTTGGAAACGGCTCTATGAGAAATTGAAGGGATTTTTTGACGATAAGTTTGGATCCGACTGGGAGAAGAAAACAGGCTTGCTATGGCGAGAATGGCATAAGTGGGAATGATGCGCAAGAGGAGGGCGCAACATGAAGGAATCCATTTTGAATGGAAAGAGGATCCTGGCTGTGGACGACGAACCAGATGTCTTGACAGTTCTTGAGGGAGAGGTTTTGGATGGGGCTCCGAGATGCAAGTTCGACAAAGCCACGACTTACCAGGAAGCGGTTGAAAAGATGATGTCTTGGACTTATGATGTGGTCATCCTGGATATCATGGGAGTCCGTGGATTTGATCTCTTGGAACTGGCGGTGAGCCGTAACTTTCCTGTGGCGATGCTTACAGCCCATGCCCTTACTCCGGAAGCCTTGAGGCGATCTTTTGAAATGAAGGCCCGCTCTTACCTCCCGAAAGAAAAACTGGGAGAAATTGTTCCCTTTCTTGAGGATGTGTTGAAGTACGAATATC
>CAZFJD010000348.1:0-3140 GCA_964518775.1 uncultured Syntrophaceae bacterium | reverse complement strand
ATTTTTTCAATTGAAAGGAAGTTAATTCCCAATTGAAAATCTCTTTATGCGCCTCGATTGAAACTTTATCATACTCACGTTTCACAAAATATTTTACATTTGGTGAATACCAATAATATCCCTTTTCTTCATAAGCAGGAAAAATAGAATGCGCTCCCCCTCCCGAAAGTCCTTTATGGCCGTTTATATACTCAATCTTTAACGCCCTAAATTTTCCTGCTTTCACCTCTATATCTTCCCATCCTAATATCCTGATGTTTTCGTAATAATCCAAAGTGGGTATGCCTCGACCCATTAAGTATCTTTGGGTAAGTATCGGTTTTGCAGAATACATGTGTTTCCATTGCTTCCCGGGGGTAAAAGGGAAGTTAAAAATATTCTTCAGACCCAATGTATACTTTTCGCGCATGTCTCCCTTTAGGAAATAGATCCTGTTCAGCGTGGATTTTTCAAATATTATTGTTTCAAAGCCCACATTTTCAAGAATACAGGTATCCTTAGAAAAATTTAAGGCATAACTTTTTTTATCAGCACCTATGACTTCAATATTTCCTTGAGTAAAAACCCATTTGTCTCCCACATTCCAAACTGGTGCCTCAATCTTTTCTTGCGCGCACACTACTGGGGCAAGAAATAAAACCAACCATCCTAAAAAAATGATCTTCTTCATTTTATTACCCTCCTATCCGGGTAATGGGTGAAAAAGAAAAGGCTCTAGGGGACACAAGAATCTCCCTCGAGCTTTCGTAGGCACCTACCGAGAACTCTTTTTCATCACATCCTTCAGAAGGTTTGAGTTAAGATTGGGTAAGATATCAACATTACACGTTCTGCTCGAAGGGGCTAAAAAAATACATAATTTTTGGATGAGGCTTGCCGTCAGCTCTTTGTAAGTATTAAGCGTGCGGATGGTACCCTTTTCATCGTCACCCATGAGGCGGCTGTAACCTTTAACATCCGCACTGAGAATGGCAGCAAGTTTGCGTTTGACTTCTTGTGTTTCCAAGGGATCCCCCACTTTAAAAGCAGAAACGATAAAAGAGTTAGATTTGGAAGATTCAAACTTTCGAATGAATGGAGGCCTCCAATGGGTTACAGAACCCCTGGAGGCTTTACGATGGCACCTTTTGGATTTTCCATTTCATTTCCAACTCCAAAAGGTTAACGTTGGTTGAGAGTGTAAACTGAGGTTCTACGGTTTGATATAAAAGTCTACTAATTTTGAACAGAAACGTCAACAGGAATTATTGGATTAGACAGATTGGATCTCTGGGTTAGTTAATAATTCTTAACTGCCATAAATTCCTATGCTTATTGTAAGACTAAACATTATTGACCCATTCGGCGGCGCCAAGCCTCGCCATTCAGGGCAGGGTGTCATGCGCCGCTCAGGGTCAACCCTGAGCCTTCGGCCCGAGCTCAGGCCGAGGGGCAAGCCCCAACATTTATGCTGGGGAGTCGAAGGGTTGACTATTTGGGTTTGGTTTCATAAAATACCTTCAAGATTCATTAACAAGAAAAGCAGGCGTAGCTTCATTCTGTCGTATCCACAAGCATATGGTGAAAACCAATGAAAAGGAAGAAAAATAGGCGTATGTAAAGGCATGGGGGGTGGAGGATCGAGGAATGAAAATCAGAGTTCTCGGCTGTTCAGGTGCAGAATTTCCAGAGCGCAACCACACGGGCTTTCTTTTGGATGACGAAATATTATTTGATGCAGGAAGCCTCACTAATGTCCTTGATGAAAGAGAACAGTTGAAAATAAGGCATATCTTCATTACGCACGCTCATCTTGATCATATTCGAGGAATCCCATTTCTCGCAGACAATTTCATCATTGGAAACTGGAATCATACGGTCAATATTCTCAGCATTCCTCCTGTGCTCAAAACGGTCAAGTGGAGTCTGTTAAATAAATCAGTTTGGCCTGATATGACCGTGATCCCTTCTCCCAAAAATCCGGTATTAAACCTTGTCCCACTCGAATTGAATCGGTCTATTAAAGTAAATGACTATTCGATTACACCCTATAAAGTGAAGCATTCGGTACCCGCTGTAGGATATCTTGTTGAAGGCCCAAAAAATAAGAGCTTCTTCTATACAGGTGATACAGGCCCTTCGGAAATGCTCTGGAAGAAAATCGGTGATAAGCCGATTTCTTGTTTGATCATCGAATCTTCCTTTCCCAATCGAATGGATGAGTTAGCAATCAAGACAGGCCATTTGACGCCACGATTATTGCAAAAAGAACTTTTAAAAATGAAGTATATGCCAGAAAAAATCTTTATCACCCACCTGAAACCTCAGGTTTTCAAAGTGATTAAAAGGGAGCTTGAAGGGCTGAAGATCAAAAACCTGACCCTCTTAAGGGAAGGGGAATTGATTCGAATTTGAGACGATGGTAAGAGATCGAAAAAAAGGCGATCGGAGCAAAGTAATTGCCAGCAAGGAAGACCAGGCTCGGGCGGACAGCCTCAGCGAGAGGGACCGTAAACTCAACTCTCTCCTCGAATTGGGTCAACTCATTGGTCTCGATTTAGAAATCAATGACATGCTTCTCCAGATTGCCCAGAAAGCATGTGAAGTGATGGAGGCAGACCGTTGTAGCCTGTTTCTCCATGACCCTAATGCAGATGAGCTTTGGTCCACGGCTGCCCTTGGGATGGGAAAAGAAGTGATTCGAATTCCTTCTGGAAGCGGAGTGGCTGGCTATTGCTTCCAGACGGGAGAGACCCTAAATATCGAAGATGCCTATACGGATCCTCGATTCAATAAAGAAGTGGATGCCAAAACCGGTTATCGGACACAAAGCATCCTATGCATGCCGCTCTATAAACGAGATGGACAAAGATTAGGCGTCATTCAGCTCCTCAACAAGAAAAGTGGGAGATTCGACGACGAAGATGCCATTTTTCTCAGAAACTTTGGAAATCATGCCTCCGTATTCATTGAAATGGCTCAGCTCCGCAAGGCACGCATTGATTCTATAGAGAATTCGAGAAAGGAGCTGGAGCGATTGAACCAGGCGAAGAGCAGGGCCCTCGACCATCTCTCCCACGAACTGATGACCCCTCTGGCTCTCATCCAGGGAAATATCCGTATTTTAAAGCGTAAAACTCAGACTCAAACCCCTCCCATCG
>CAZFJD010000347.1:0-3153 GCA_964518775.1 uncultured Syntrophaceae bacterium | reverse complement strand
AAGATCAGCGAAGCAACAGGGATCACCATGGGCCTGGAGGGAATCTATCAGTGGATGGCCTTTCTTCCTTCGAAGGAGAACCCTGAGAGTCCTGTAGCCAACCGTTATTTCGGCCTTTTTAAAAATGGGAAGATCAAAGCAAGGGGATTGACCTTTCGAAGAGGTGATATGCCCCCCTTGGTTCGAGAGGCTCAGATACGGATGATCGAGATCCTGGGAGAGGCGAAGAGTATTGATGAATATCGGTCGAAGATTCCAAAGGTTTTAGGTCTTCTTCTTGAATATAGCTTGATGCTAAAAGACGGGCAGACGAAGAACGAGGATTTGGCTATCGCTAAAACGATCTCTCAGGAACCCAATGCCTATAAGGTGGATAGCCTCACCGCTCTTGCAGCGCAGCAATTGGAAGATTTTGGGATTTCGATTCATCCGGGTGAGAAGGTGAGGTACGTGATCAAAGATGCTCTATCGAAGAATAAGGATGAGCGGGTGAAGTCTTTTCCATTGGTCGGTCCAGACGACACCTACGACGTCAAAAAATATCTCGAGATACTTCTGAAGGCAACCGAAGAGCTATTGATCCATTTCGGTTACGACGTAAAACGCCTTGAAGAAGAATTAAAGTGATTTAATCAAAGAACTCCTCTCCCCCCCTGCCTATCGGCAGGCAGGCTGGCGGGAGGGGATGATGGGGAGGGGGTAAACCTAATTGACATATTTCTTGGTTATGATATTTTATGATTTAAGATTGGACTGATCTAAATGGCTCATATAAATTACACTCTGTTTAAACTACCAAAGACCAACGATGAAGCTAATAAGATAGACCCCTCGGATTTACCGATCCATGATTGGTATCGTTTTGTCCTCTCCTTTCCCCCGCACCTGGTGCGGGAGTACATGAAAAAGTTTGGAATGAATGACCGAAGCTTGGTGTTGGATCCTTTTTGCGGAACGGGAACAACGATCGTGGAATGCAAAAAGAATGGCATACCTGCCATTGGCATTGAGGCGCTGCCGATGCCACATTTTGCCTCGATGGTCAAAACAGATTGGGAAATTGATCCTGAGAATCTTCGACATCACGCGAAGCGAGTTGCAGAGAAAGCTATTACCAATCTCCGAAAAAATGGGATTCAAGACGAACCAGAGGTTGGGAAATCCCACGACCACAATGGGTTGCGCGTACTTTCCCCCGAATCCCAGAGGTTATTGCTCAAAAATTCGATCAGTCCATTACCATTACACAAGACTCTGGTTCTTCTTGATGCGATAAGATCAGATAATGAAACCAAATTCAGAAATCACGAGTTACTCGCTCTCGCTAAATCTCTGGTAACCACGATTGGAAACCTTAGATTTGGACCAGAGGTCGGCTTAGGCATAATAAAGCAAGATGCACGTGTGATAAGAACATGGCTTGCCAACGTTGAGACAATGGCGCGAGATTTGCCCACGGTTTCCAAGCAAATTAAAACGCAATCCGAAGTCTATCAAGGGGACTCACGAAATGTGCCTCTCATCCTGCGATCAAAGGAGGTTGATGGGGTTTTTACTTCTCCTCCTTATCCTAATGAGAAGGATTATACGAGAACGACACGACTTGAAACCGTCCTGCTTGGCTTTATACGCAATCTTTCGGAACTTAGGAGTTTGAAGAAAAACCTGATCAGATCAAATACGAGAGGTATTTACAGGGCAGACGAAGATGACAAGTGGGTGTCGGAGGATGCGGAAGTTCGCAGAATCGCAGCCGAAATCGAAAGGCGCAGGGTTGAGTTGGGTAAGACGTCAGGCTTTGAACGCCTTTATCATCGAGTCACCACGCTCTATTTCGGAGGTATTGCTCAACATTTAGCGTCCCTTCGTCCAATTCTACGTCCTGGTGCGTTCTTGGGCTACGTTGTAGGAGACCAAGCTTCCTATCTACGTGTAATGATCAGAACTGGGCAATTAATTGCACAGATTGCGGGTTCTCTTGGCTACAAGGTTGAAAGCATAGATCTATTTCGGACTCGACTGGCAACGGCAAGTGGTGAGCAGCTTCGTGAGGAGGTCGTGGTTCTCCGTTGGCCAGGATAAGGATTGTCAGTTAGGCGGGAGAAAGTGGACTGTGAAAACCAAAAAGCAAACCAAGTTGACTCGTTACAGTCAGATTATTGAGCGGATCTTTCTTGAAAAATACAAGAACGGAATGACTGAATTGGCATTCTCGCGCGAAGACATTGTTCGAACTGGTAAGAAAATTGGAATAAAATTACCAAAGAACCTCGGAGACGTAATTTACTCCTTCCGCTATAGAACAGAACTGCCAGAATCCATAAGGGCTAAGGCGCCTAAGGGATGTGAATGGATTATTCGTCCTGCAGGCAGGTCCAAATATATTTTTGTTGCTACATCGGCAGCTACGATTCAACCAACCGTTTCCCTCGTCGAGACTAAAATACCAGACGCAACCCCGGGGATTATAGCGATGTATGCATTGAGCGACGAGCAAGCCCTGCTTGCAAAATTGCGGTACAACAGACTGATCGACATCTTTACGGGTGTCACCTGCTATTCTCTTCAAAGTCATCTTCGGACGTTTGTAGATAAGATCGGCCAGATAGAGACTGATGAGATTTATGTCGGGGTTGATAAAAGAGGTGTTCACTATGTTTTCCCAGTGCAGGCTAAAGGAGCCAAAGACAAGATTAGCGTAGTTCAGATTGAGCAGGACATGGCGATGTGTCGCTCCAAGTTTCCCAATCTCATCTGCAGGCCAATTGCAGCTCAGTTTATGAAAGAGGATCTCATTGCCTTATTTGAACTGGAACGGATCAGATCTGGAATAGGAATATCTTCAGAAAAGCATTACCTCCTTGTTGAGCCCGATAATTTATCTCCAGAAGAACTTGCGAAATACGCGATTAGAACTGCCGATTAGAAGATGGGTGTCTTGACTTTGCCCATTGTAATAAAGCCGCATGGAAAGACTTCAATAGCTCATAGAAATCATATACAGCCTTAAGCGAAAATGATGAAAACCAATCATAAAATCATAATTGGGGATTCGAGGTGGATGAAAGAAGTTCTTGATGAATCCGTTCATCTTATTATTACCTCTCCCCCTTACTGGCAGTTAAAAGATTATGGTAATGGAAAACAAATCGG
>CAZFJD010000346.1:0-3165 GCA_964518775.1 uncultured Syntrophaceae bacterium | reverse complement strand
GAAATAAGATGGTTATATTGAGGCACTTTCTTGGTGACGCCCAGGTACATGGGCAGTACAGCTTGATGATCGCATGCTCGCATCTCTATCTTGCCTCCAGGGCTATCTATCACTGACCCCTCAAGCGCGTTGATAAATTTCTCCTTGTCGATAGCCCCTGCCTTTCTAAAAGCTTCAGCAATGAAATGGGCTGTGATGTAACCGTGGAAAGCCGGGAAACCAGGAGGAGCTCCATAAGCATCCTGGAAGGCTTTGACAAAAGCCTTATTGGCCGCGGTTTCAGGATAATAAAAATGGTAATCCATCGTACCCATCACCCCTTCAGGGGCATCCAGACCAAGTGGTTTGAGAACGGCATGGTCTGTGGCAGTGTGCATGAAAACTGGAATCTTTTCATGAATCCCAGTGGTCTTGCATGCCTTCAGCGAATTGGTCATTGTAGCCCCTCCGCCACAAACGATAAACGCATCAGGCTTTGCCCCCATCACAGAAGTAAAATAAGGTACGAGATCAGGTTCACCTGTTTTCCACCATGTTTCATTCATCTTCTCAACACTTGGTTTTTGAGCCTTTAGATTACGCCAGATCGCATCGGCAATGGCATGGCCATATTCATAATCATCCCCGCCAATCCAGTATTTAACATACGGTTTCTTAGCCAAGGCAGAGCCTCCAGCCTTACCAGCCATAGCCGTATTTTCGCCAGTGGAGAAGACATATCGATGTCCTTTCTCTCCAGTTATTTTCTCGCTCTTTGAAATCCAAACAATAAAGGGGACCTTCTCCCCTTTTAAATAATCCGAGATAGCCAAGGTGACTGCACTATTGATCGTGCCAACAATGAGATCCACATTTTCCCTCATCACGAGTTCCTTGGCCATGCTCAAACCCAGATCTACTTTCCATTTGTCATCACGAGTGGTGAATTCAATCTTCGACCCCAGAACGCCTTTCTTATTGATTTCGTCTAAAGCTAACTTGAAGCCATTAAGCGCATCATTAGCAAAGACTGCCGGTGGTCCCGCATAGGTGTCAATAACGCCTACTTTAATAGGACGCTGGGCTTTAGCACTGGCAGGATAAAAAATAAACAAGAAAGTCAAAAGAACAGCTACCCATTCAAACCCTTTTATAGTTACTCCTCGTTTCATTTTATTCCACCTCCTCAAGCAGTTTGTATAGATCATTTCCTTTATACTTCTCCCTTTTTACCACCTCCTTCCTTTCTTATATCCCCTTGCTCTCCACAAATTTTATGTGCCGATTATGCTCAAAAAAGCATAGATAGTCAAGCGGATATTTGAGATCACAGATAAAATACTAAACGATCTCTGATTTCACAGATTTTAAAAATGATTATACAGATTTTCGGTTTCTCGAAATGTGTTAATCGGTGAAATCTCGATTTGAATCACAGTAATCAAGAATTTCTGGTTCTTCCAGAAATTTCTTTTTTCTTCATCATTTCAGCGATTAGATCAATAAATCCAATAGGATGGTAACCTGTCATTCCGCCATCGGCAATGATCGTTGTTCCATTGATATAGCTGGAATCTTCAGATGCCAAGAATAACGCGATATTAACGATCTCTTCCGGATTTCCCAGCCTTTTCATAGGGACTTGTTGCGTCAATCCAGAGACAAGAATCTCTTTGTTGAGGATGGGGGTATTCATCCCCCCTGCGACAAACCCTGGGGCAATTGCATTGACGAGAATATGGTATCGGCTCCATTCATAGGCGAGGATTCGAGTGAGCACCATCACCCCAGCCTTGCTAACACAATAAGGCAAAAAACCCTGTTCCCCAAGGAGACCTGCAGCTGAGGAGATATTGATGATCTTACCTCCTCCTTGTTGGATCATCCTCTTGCCTACTGCCTGACAGCACAGGAAAAGCCCTTTTAAATTGACATCCAGTACCTGATCCCAACCCTCCTCTTTGATCTTTTCGGCTTCCAAAATGAAAGGATTGACGCCTGCATTGTTCACTAAAATATCGATTCTCCCAAAAGAGTCGACGGTCTCTTCCACCATCCTCTCCACATCCTGAGATCGAGAGACATCTGCAGCGATCGCCAGAGCCCGTACGCCGAGCCCCTCAATCTCTTTTGCAGCGACTTTAGCCTTTTCTAAATCCCTTCCATTGACAACAAGATCCGCACCCTCTTTCGCAAACCCAATAGCGAACTCCTTTCCAATACCCCTGGTGGAACCTGTGATCAAAACGACCTTCCCCTTCAGTTTCATACCCGCACCTCCGATTTGTGATTAAAAATCTTCCTCTTTTCCAAAACTCCAAGAAATCTTCCCCCTTTTCTAAAGGGGGATAAAGGGGGATTAGAGAATCTCAAATACCTTCTCAAGAACTCCCTGGAGGTTTTTAAGCACATCTCTATCTGCAAACCTTAAAATTTTCATCCCAAGCTTTTCCATATAATCATCTCTCCCCTTATCTTTCTTGTTTCCATCATCTTGGTAATGTTGACTACCGTCAACTTCAATGACAAGTTTTGCTTTAGGACAGTAAAAGTCGACGATATAATTTCCTATAATTCTCTGCCGATAAAATTGATATCCTTTGATCTGCTTCTTCCGAAGCCTTGACCAGAGAAGTATTTCTGCATCAGTCATATTCTTTCTTAGTTGTTGAGAGTATCTTTTTAATTTTGTATTGTAAAAAAAAGACAATTCTAATCTCCCCTCACCCCTCTTTAGGAAAGAGGGGAATATCCATGCAACTATAAGGACTTCTTCACCCTCGTTTCAAACAGATGACTCAGATGATGGCTGTTCTCAGGTGCCCATCCAAAAACCTTTTGCCACACCTCTTGACTCTCCATACATAGATAGATAAAAAGATTGGAATCCACATCCCTCAGCCACCCCAACATCTTCTGATACATCTCAACACGAATCTCCTTTAAATATCGAAATTTGCCATCTCTTCCTGGAAATAATTCTCCCAAAAAGATTTTGGTCTCTGGAAAACGTTCTTTCACAATTCCTTTAAGTTGGGGTGGATATCGAAACCCTCCCAGGCTAATCCAAATCACCTTTTGAGGATCCACTTTGTTGAAAACGGAAAGGATGGTCTCTCGATAACCTCTCTCCCAGCCCTCATAGTAGATGATGGGATCGAAATGAAATCCTATGGGATACCCTGC
>CAZFJD010000345.1:0-3186 GCA_964518775.1 uncultured Syntrophaceae bacterium | reverse complement strand
GACAACGATCCATGCCTATACCAATGATCAGGTGATTCTCGATTTCCCACATCGGGATCTTCGTCGTGCAAGGGCGGCCGGGATGTCAATGATCCCAACAACCACAGGCGCTGCCACAGCCCTCTCATTGGTCATTCCAGAATTGAAAGGTAAGATGGATGGAATGGCTATCCGAGTTCCCACTCCGAATGTCTCGGTGGTCGATCTGGTGGCGGAGGTGAAGAAAGTAACGACCACCGAAGAGGTGAACCGTGTTTTAAAATCCTATGCGGAAGGCAGATTGAAAGGGATTTTGAGTTTTTGTGAAGAGCCTCTGGTCTCTATTGACTTCAACGGAAACCCCCACTCCTCCATCGTGGATGGTCCATCCACAAAGGTGATCGGAGGAAAGTTGGTAAAGATTATCTCCTGGTATGATAACGAATGGGGCTTCTCCAATCGCATGGTAGAGTTGTTTCTCTATCTTTTTGGGAAAAAGTAAGGCTGGTTCGTCAAATGGTAATGGTAAAGATGCCAGTTTGGTTAAGGGGTTAAGTTGTTGGTCTGATGAGAAGTTCGTCCTTACCCAAAAACCTAACCTGAACTGGCTTCTTAGCCCTGACCTTAACCTGAATTACAAAACAGTGACAGGAGTTGGACGACGTGATCTCTATCCAAACAGTTGATCAAATCGACTTAAGGGGGAAGCGGGTATTCATTCGAGTCGATTTTAATGTACCCCTGAATGAAAAGAATGAGATTACCGATGATACTCGTATACTTCTTTCCCTTCCCACCATCCAATTTGCCGTGGAAGCGGGTGGAAAAGTCATGCTTGCATCGCATCTCGGAAGGCCCAAGGGAAAGAGAGATCCTAAATTTAGCTTGGCCCCTGTTGCTGAAAGATTGTCCCAATGCCTAAGGAAACGGGTCGCCCTGGCGATCGATTGTGTTGGCGAGGAGGTTCAACAACAGATCGAAGGAATGAGAGAAGGGGAGGTACTCCTCCTTGAGAATCTGAGGTTCCATCCGGAGGAGGAGAAAAATGATGAAAGCTTTTCAAAGGCCTTGGCCTCTCTCTGTGATGTTTACGTCAACGATGCCTTTGGTGCTGCTCATCGTGCCCATGCGTCCACCGAGGGAATGACGCGATATATGAAGAGCGTGTCAGCAGGCTTTTTGATGATGAAAGAGATCAAGAGTTTGGAGAAGGCTCTGTTGAATCCGGAGAAACCTTACGTGGCAATCCTCGGTGGAGCGAAAGTCTCAGACAAAATAGGGGTGATCGAGAATCTTCTCAATAAGGTGACGACGCTGCTCGTCGGAGGTGGAATGGCCTATACCTTTCTAAAAGCGAGGGGTTTTGACGTAGGGAAATCGCTGGTGGAGAATGATCAGCTCGAATTCTCAGCCGATCTTTTGGGCAAAGCAGAGGGGAAGGTAAGGTTTCTCCTTCCGTTCGATCACGTCGCTGCTGAGCGAATGGATGTTCAAGCGAAGAGGCAGATCGTCAGGAATGAGACGATCCCTTCAGATTGGCTCTGTCTCGATATCGGGCCGGAGACGGTAAGGATGTTTTCGGAAGAGATCAAGTCAGCTAAAACGATCGTCTGGAATGGCCCCATGGGTGTCTTTGAGATGGAACCTTTTAGCCAGGGAACTTTTGCGATTGCCAAGGCCGTTGCCGGCTCCTCCGCTTTCAGCATTGTAGGAGGGGGAGATTCCGTAGCAGCGGCAAAGCAGGCGGGTGTGGCAGAAAGGATCGGCCACCTCTCCACTGGTGGTGGCGCATCGCTCGAATTTCTTGAGGGGAAGAAGTTGCCAGGCATTGAAGCTCTTAGGAAGAATAAATGCTAAATCCAAAACCCTAAGCTCTAAATTAAGTCAAAATGGAAGAAACTCAAAACCCTAAACAAGCCAAAAATCCAAAACCTTCAACTCTAAATTGAAGTTTTGAACATTTGGATTTTGAGTTTATTTTGGATTTAGTGTTTAGGGTTTAGAATTTGAGCATCCATTTTGTAATAAATGTTAGAGACAAATTCTCAGACTTATACATGGGTCTAAAGAGGTGGGAATAATGGGAAGAATGCCCTTTATTGCAGGAAATTGGAAGATGAACAAGACGGTAGAGGAGGCCATCGACCTTGTGAGACAATTGAAGGCTTCTATTTCGAATGTCACAGGAGTTGAGGTGGCTGTTGCCCCTCCCTTCACTGCCTTTTACGCAGTCTCTCAGGAACTTAAAGGATCTTTCATTCGTCTTGCTGCCCAGAATGTCTTTTACGAGGAGAAAGGAGCCTTTACAGGTGAGGTATCGCCCATCATGCTAAAGGAGATAGGATGCCAATATGTGATCATTGGTCACTCCGAGAGGCGTCAGTTTTTTGGAGAGACGGATGAGACGGTCAATCGCAAGATTAAGGCAGGATTGGCCCAAGGCCTCAAACCCATCTTCTGCATCGGTGAGACTTTGAAGGAGAGGGAGGAGGGGAAGACCTTTTCAGTCATCGAGAGACAGATCGAAAGTGGATTGCGAGGAATTACGGAAGGGGAAATGAGAAGTATCGTTATTGCCTACGAACCGGTTTGGGCCATTGGGACGGGAAAGACGGCGACTCCCCAGCAAGCTGAAGAAGTGCATCGGTTCATCCGTGAGAAGTTAGAGAGGCTCTATACTCGAGAAATCGCAGAGGAAGTCCGAATTCAGTACGGCGGGAGCGTCACCCCGGAGAACATCAAAGGACTGATGGGCCAAGAGAATATCGACGGGGCCTTGGTCGGAGGGGCAAGCCTAAAATCGGAGACCTTTTCAAAGATTGTCAGATTTAACGAAATGTGATATAAAAAAATTAAATCATTCAGAAGGGATTAAAAATTATGGTGATCGTTACGGTTGTGCATATCTTGGTTTGTATCGCCCTTATTATGATCGTTCTTCTCCAGGCGGGCAAAGGGGCGGAGATGGGGGCAGCCTTTGGAGGGGCGAGTCAAACGATCTTTGGAAGCTCCGGGGCCATGGGATTTCTGAGCAAATTGACTACAGTGGTGGCCGTCCTCTTTATGATTACCTCACTTATCCTGACCTTTGCTTCATCCAAGAGGGCTTCCTCGGTGATGACGGATAGGCCGGCCCAATCGGTGCCAGCAGAACCTTCACAGGTCCCTTTGCCAGAACCGAAGAAGTAATGAAAATGGTTTTTGGGT
>CAZFJD010000344.1:0-3207 GCA_964518775.1 uncultured Syntrophaceae bacterium | reverse complement strand
CCTCATAAGTGAGCGTTCCGCTCCGAGAGATGATTCCAACTGTCCCCGGCTTATGAATATAACCTGCCATCACCCCGATCTTGCATTTCCCGGGAGAAATAATTCCAGGAGTATTGGGGCCAATCAATTTCGATCCCCTCTCTTTTAGATACTCGCGAACCACCACCATATCCAATGTCGGAATCCCCTCGGTCAGGCAGACGATGACAGATATGCTCGAGTCCGCCGCCTCCATCACTGCATCCGCTGCAAATGCCGGAGGAACGAAGATCGCCGAGGCGTTGGCGCCCGTCTCTTTGACTGCATCGGTCACTGTATTGAAGACAGGGATCCCATCTACTTTCTGTCCACCTTTGCCTGGAGTGACTCCAGCCACAACCTTTGTTCCATACTCGACCATCTGTCGAGAATGGAATAATCCCTCACTTCCCGTGATCCCTTGAACAACAACTCTTGTTTTCTCATCAACCAGAATGCTCATGTGACCTCCCATCACCAACACATAGTAGGCAGAAGGCAGTCGGCAGAACGCAGAAAAAGCATAAAATACTCTAACTATCTACTGCTTACTGCCTTCTACTTACTGCCTACTATCTTTTCAGTGCTTCCACAACTTTTTCAGCTCCCTCCTTCATCCCAGAGGCAACAGTGAAATTCAATCCCGATGAATTGAGGATCTTCCTCCCTTCTTCCACATTTGTCCCTTCGAGGCGGACGACCACAGGGACATCGACCTTAACCTCAGAGACTGCCTCCAACACCCCTTTGGCCAGGGTATCACACCTGAGAATGCCGCCAAATATATTGATGAAGACCACCTTCACATCCGGGTCAGACATGAGGATTCTGAACCCATTCTTCACCATCTCAACCGTTGCCCCTCCGCCCACATCAAGAAAGTTGGCTGGTTCGGCCCCAACAACTTTTATAATATCCATTGTGGCCATGGCGAGGCCAGCACCATTAACCATGCAGCCAACATTCCCATCAAGTTTGATGTAATTGAGATTGTACCGAGAAGCTTCGATCTCTAAGGGAGACTCTTCATACGGGTCCCTTAGCGCAACAATCTCTTTATGACGGAAAAGTCCATTGTCATCAAAATTCATTTTGGCGTCGAGGGCAACAAAGTCTCCACTCATCGTGAGTACCAGCGGATTGATCTCCGCAAGCAAACAGTCTTTTTCATAGAAAGCCTTGTAAAGGCCGAACAGCACATTTCTCATCTTGCCTACTTGTGCTGGATCGAGTCCAAGTTCGTAACCGATTTTATTGGCCTGAAAAGGTCTAAATCCCGCCGAAGGATCAATCCATTCCTTCACAATCTTCTCCGGAGACTCTTGCGCTACCTTCTCAATCTCCACCCCTCCTTCTCCGCTGGCCATCACGACTGGACGGGCCTTCGAGCGATCAATCACCACACCCAAATAAAACTCTTTCTGGATTTGCATCCCTTCTTCGACTAAGACTTTTCGAACCACTCGCCCTCCTGGTCCGGTCTGATGGGTCACGAGTGTCATCCCCAATATCTCTCTGCCAACCTCTTCTGCTTCCTTGGGAGAGTTGACCACTTTGACCCCCCCGCCTTTCCCTCTTCCACCGGCATGGATCTGGGCTTTCACCACGATACCCTTTGCGCCAATCTCCTCAGCAATCTTTCGTGCTTCCTCAGGAGTCTCGGCCATCTTCCCCTTTGGGACAGGAACACCGTATGCTTTCAGGATCTCCTTGGCCTGATATTCATGAATCTTCATTCAAAATTTCCTCCCCCTCTCCAAAATTGGGCTGGGTAATTATAACGGATTTCATACTTCTAAAAAAAGAAAAAAATGATGGACACGGAATGGCGATTTATAATATCTTTCTCGCTGAAAATCTGTTTTAATAGCTTTCCACGATAAAAACCACTGTGCAACTTACGGTGATGACCATAATTGCCATTCAGTAATTCACCAGGAGCATGGATATTCTTGGAGGGAGGGCGGCGATCATTTAGAAAAGAATTTTATCCCTTCAATAATATGTTGAGGGGAAAGGGGACAATGCTAATAAAATAGACCTGACCCCACGCACGGACCATCATTTCATAAAAGGAAGTAATAAGAGATGAAACGAATATATGATTTGCTATCCGACGGAATGATCGTGATGGGCATCGCTATTTTGCTGCTACTGCTCAATTCAGAAGTAACAAGAGGTCAATTGGCCAACTCTCCCTGGCCCATGTTCCGTTATAATCTACTGCATACAGCCCGAAGCCCCTATGATACAAGCCGGGTGGACGGGGAGGTGAAATGGAGTTTCGAGCCTGGAGCTTGGTCAGAGTCTTCTCCGGTGATAGGGTCGGATGGGACCATCTATATCGGCGTTCATGGCGAATTCGGCAAATTATACGCAATAGACCCTGCCAATCCCACGATGCCTAAATGGATCTTCGACACCGGACGGGGATTATTTACGTGGGGTATGTGGAAAGCGATACAAGCTACACCGGCGATATCGGCTGACGGGACTATTTACGTAGTTGCCCTTGCCCCCGAGGGTGATCTCGGTAAACTTTACGCGATCAATCCCGACGGGAGCCCGAAATGGCCCCAGCCTTTCCTCATCGACATAAACGAGGACATATGGTCCTCCCCGGCAATCGGGCTGGACGGAACCATCTATGTCGGCTCCCATGACGCTTATCGCGGCAAACTGTATGCGATTAACCCGGACCGGTCGTTGAAATGGCAGCCTTTTGAGACCCAAAGCGATGTGAGCTCCTCTCCTGCAATTGCGCCGGACGGAACTATCTACATTGGCTCTGGTGACGGTAATTTGTATGCGATTGACTCAACTAACGGGAACGAAAAATGGCGCTTCACAATACCTATCCCTCCCTCGCAATTCATTCCTCCTGGCACCAAAAAGACTTACACCATGGTCGAATCCTCCCCTGCAATTGGGTCAGACGGAACCATTTACGTTGGATCCGCTGTTAAAATGTTCGATCAGGAGGATAATCCCCTCAGCACGATCGGTAAACTATATGCAATAGATCCCAACACAAGAACAGAAATATGGAGCTTCCCTTCAGATAACTATATTGACGCTGAAGTATGGTCGTCCCCAGCTATAGCGTTAGACGGGACCATATATTTCGGCACCGGTTGGGGATCTGACAGCAACGTATACGCGATTAATCCAGACGGAACACAGAAATGG
>CAZFJD010000343.1:0-3236 GCA_964518775.1 uncultured Syntrophaceae bacterium | reverse complement strand
AATAAGCCCCAATTCGAATACTATAAGTGATGGACAGCGTTAGAAAGCTTGATCCTAAGACCAACCAAGCCCAATGGATCCTGAACCAATTCTGTCTCCCCACAACAGCTTCTTCAACCATTACCCTTTTCCCAACCCGCTGGTAGCATCTTGGTTTGAAATTTGGCGCTTGTGATTTGGTGCTTATCATAAAGCCTCTGCTCCAGCTCTCTCAGATTCCAGAGGATAAAGTCTCCCTTCTTTTCGGCTGATCGATCCAGGTAGAAGGCATGGATCCCCAATGCTTGGGGGACGAGGCAGTCAAACTCATAGTGGTCACCGACATGAACGATCTCTTCGGGATTTACCCCGAGGATCTGGCAGACCTTCTGATAAAAGCTGCCAGTCTTTTTTACCAACCCGAAGTCAGAAGTTGCTGAGAAGATCTTGTCGAAGTATCTCCCCAAACCTGTGACCCTAAGCTCGATATCGATGAACTCCCTTCCTGCATTGGAGGTTAGAATCAATGAGAACCTCTCTTTTAAACGATCCAAGACATGGTTGACATCTGCATAGACACGAATCTTATCCGCATATTGTTCCATAAGGCTCTGCCAAGGCATCTCCAGTTGGAACAGGCGAAACCAATACTTAATGTCATACCACTCGATCGCACCCTCGCCCACTTTGTGGTATTCTCCTTCAACAAAAGCCTTTGCCGCTTCAAAGGGAATGCCGCGCTTTTCTGCATAAAGCATAGGAATCCCATGACCCCAAACCCAATCGGTGAACCTCGGATCGATCAGTGTTCCGTCCATATCAAAAGAGATAAATTTGACCATCCCTCCTCCAGGCATCGAAATTCTAAATCCGAATATCGAAATCCGAAACAAAAATGTTAAACCCTAAACTCGAAGCCCTAAACTCTAAACAAACTCAAATGTCCAAAGCACAAAACCCAAGACGGTATAATCTTTTGAGTTTTAGATTTTAGATCTGTTTAGGATTTAGAGTCTAGAGCTTAAACCATTTCGATTTTCGTGCTTCGCCCTGAACACGATACGGCGCAGGGCTTCGGATTTATATTCTTAAATCCTTTCAATGACTACGTCGTCCGCGGTTCGAATCTCTTTTTCTAAATCGGCAATGAGAATGGTTCGGATCGGCAGATAAGCATTGGACGTGAAGATCGTGATGCACCTCTTCTTAAACATGAGCAGAGGAGCTGTGGGCTGATGGGACCGGACCAAAATCTGCTTTCCATAACGGTCCATCATCTGTCCAAAATAGGATCTGCCGAGCTGAGGCCTTCCCCACCAATCGCCCAGAACATTGGCATCGCTCTCCACAAAATCTCCCCACACGATCCTATCCCAGTTCGCATCTCCCCTTTCGATCTGTTCGATCTCCTCCAGAGAGTTCAATTCAGGCAGCCCGCCGTGAAGAGCCAACATTCCATTTTCAGAGGTGAGGGCTAACGGGAATTTCGAAAAGAGATCGCCATAACGTTCTCTCTCCTTTAATGAAAGGGAATTCCAGAAATTGGCAGGGTAAAACTCCTTCACCATATACCCTTCATGATTTCCAGCCAAAAGAAAGATCTCGTCCGGATGTTCCCTTTTCAGATGGAGCAAGTAATGGAGATTCTCTTTCGAGTATTCGCCCCGATCCACATAGTCTCCCAGGAAGACGATTCGGTAAGGTTTCTTAAGATATTGACGGACAACCTGCTCGCTTGCGTCCACATCCCCGTGAGTATCTCCGACGAAGACGACCATCCCTTCAGAGGGAAGATGGATCAGCCGAGGTTCCTTCTCAAATATCTCTCCAACTTCCTCAAAAAGTTCTTCCTCCACCAACTCTAATTCTCCAGTCTATAAAAATCGTTCCAAATGGCACTAATTCTAATGTACTGTCTCAGAAATGACTTCACATATTTTGTCATTCCGGACTTGATCGTTCGGCTGAGCTCACGACGAAGCCCGGAATCCAGTCTTTTCAGTCTGGATTCCCGCTTCCGCGGGAATGACAGCTTTTAGATCACTGTAAAGAAGTGTTAGATTTACTACATTAATGCTATCCTTCAGCTCTCACAACTTTCACATAGACGTTCCGATTTCTCGGGCCATCGAATTCACAAAAGAAGATCCCTTGCCACGTTCCAAGGACTAACTTTCCTGATTCAACGAAGACTATCTGTGAGGGACCGATGAGGCTCGCCTTGATGTGGGCAGGTGAATTTCCCTCCAGATGGTGATATCGGTCTTGGAAGGGAATCACCTTGTTGAGTTCCATCAGAATATCTTCTGAAACGCTGGGATCCGCATTCTCGTTAATCGTGACGGCCGCTGTGGTATGGGGGACGAAAATGTAACAGATCCCCTTTCCCACACCCGTTTTCTTAACAGCCTCTTGGACGGAACGGGTGATATCGATAAACTCTGTTTGCTTAGAGGTCTTTAACTGAAAAGTCTGAATCATTTCCCCCTCCACCCTTAAAGAAAGGCTTAGTTAACGAATCATCTCATACCATATCCATTGAAGAATCTCAATGAACCTGTGACACAACATTCCTGTTGACTCCCTGGGTCCAATACAATAAATTTGAAGCGTCAGAGGAAGCAACATGAAGGCTGCTTTTGCGATGTGGAGAAATACCCGGATGATCATTCTGGTGTCTGTCTGTGCAGCCATCTATGGCGCAGCGCTCATCGCCTTCAAGACTGCCATCCCTCTCATTCCCGGTATTACCGAGGTACGCATAGCAAACATCTTCCCCATGGTCTTTGGCTTGCTCTTTGGTCCAGCGGGCGCCTGGGGCTCAGCCATTGGTAATCTCATTGGCGACATTTTTGGGGGTACTTTAGGACCTGGCTCCATTGCCGGCTTTGTCGGTAACTTTCTCCTCGGTTACTTACCTTACGCGATGTGGACGACTTTTATTCCCTTCGCTGTAAAATCCCGAGGATGGAATGCTGAAAGTTGGCGTTGTTGGGTCAATTACATCCTTATTTCTTTCATCTCCAGTGCTTCCTGTGCCGTGATCATTAGTATTGCGGTCGACGCTTTGGGCATCGTCCCGTATACCATCTTGACCAAGCTCATCACCCTCAACAATACTTTCGCCAGTTGGATCGGAGTAATCCTTTTGATCTCTGTTTTCGGAGTCACCAAGCAACTCGGCCTTTTCTGGGCCGATGTGATGGAACAGAGTGATATTGGCTCCCCCATTGCTGGCACCATTGGCGCATGGGTAG